>CAYUBS010000056.1:0-5971 GCA_964443145.1 uncultured Wenzhouxiangellaceae bacterium
CATCAACGGCAGCAACAACTTCAGACAGGCTGTCGAGAGAGCCCCGGCCACTGGCTTCGGCGCGGCCGCCATGATTCGAAACATATACGGCATCTGCACCGTATTTCACACAACTCGCGGCGTCCTCGGCGGTGACGATGCCCTTGATTACTATTTTCATTGAGGTCGTTTCACGTAATCGTTCTAAATAGTCCCAGGTCATGCCGGACATGTCCCAGTCCGCGGTGACCGAACCCGTACCCGCATACATCGGCTTGGTATCTACCCAATCATCGGGTCCTTCACCGTGGCAAGCGTTGCAATCGCGATCATCGGTCCTTGAGAACTGACCCAATAACACGCGGTTGCTGTCTGCATTCAGATCGACCGTCAAAACCAGGACTTTTGCGCCGGCGTCCTGAGCACGAAGTATCATCGTCCTGGCTGTTGACCATTTGTTGGTTGGATAGAGTTGAAACCAGACGGGTTCACCGCGCGCAGCGATCACATCTTCAATTGAAGTCGACGTTACGTTTGACAGCATCTGCAGGGTCCCTTGCGCCTTTGCAGCACGTGCGCTTGCGAGTTCACCATCGGCATGAAACGCTTTTTGGCTACCGACCGGCGCAAGCAGGATTGGCGAGTTGAGGGACTGATCAAGTAAAACCGTATCAAGACTTACGTTTGAGGTATCGACCATCCGCATCGGGCGCAGGTATACCCGTTCAAATGCCTCCCGGTTAGCGACAAGCGTTTCGTTTCCGTCAGTTCCTGTCGCCAAATAGCCATAGTGCGAAGTAGGTAGCACCTGTTTTGCGACATTGTGAAAATCGAAAACGTCCAGTGCCTCCGAGGGCGACTTGATCAGGTACTCCGGCAGCCGTATGGCATCCAGCGACTCCTCCGCAAATAGTCGACCTGCTGATGTATAGCCAATTAGCGGGCTTGCCGCGAGAAATTGCAAAAACTGCCGCCGTGCCAAAGCACCCATATGATTCCCTCCATTGATCAGGACCTCAGGATTCCCAGGTTGAAAAATCCGAGCAGCAACTGCCAGCTAAAAAATAGCACACCCATAAAATTGTGAATGCGAATATTTGTTGAAATAATTCCGATGATGACAATTGGAACCGTCGCCACGGCGAAGGCTAAATTGATGACGCCGGTGTCTAATATGTATTGGAACCCACCCTTAAGATAACTATCAAAGAAATCCAGAGTCGTTGCAAATAACAGGAAGCTGTAGAACCACGCCCGTCGCTCCAGGAAATAGTCCTTCAGGCTTGTGACTCCGTCCCAGGTTCTCGGCACGAGTACCGCCTGAAGGAGAAAAAGAGTGACGGCGTAACAAACCAGAAATAGATACAGCCCCATGGTCCAGTCAGTCACCCTGCTCGCAAAACGATACTCCCACCACCAGAACATAACCAACCACATGAAGCAGAACCCCAGCCACGAGGCATGGGCCAGGCTGAGTTCCAGACGATCTTCGCTGCGCGACATTCGATCGATAATGCCGCCGATGCCGAGGAGGATGTGTGCAATTCCGAGGCCGACGATAATCGACACAAGTACCATGACGTACTCAAACTGATCCATAGCGACAGCCCTTAAGGTGGGTAAAGAGTGCTAACCCGCATTCGATTCTGACGACTTTGAGTACGGATCTAAGCCGGGCTTCATCAATGGCGCCTCGCTGGTAGTGAAAGAAAGCCATATATCGCGAGTCATTTCAGACACTCCTGAATCAATATTGCGGACAAGCATACTTAGCATCACGGGTTTAAACTAGCCTGATGAGTCGTACCAATGTTGCCGAATCGAATGATAAAGAGATGCGCACCGCCTGCATCCTTTGTTCCATCAATTGTGGCCTGAAGGTGAAAACAGACGGTAAACGTCACTTCACCCGGATTATCGGGGACAAGCAGCACCCGGCTTCCAGGGGTTATGTCTGTGAGAAGGCCCAGCGGCTGGATTATTACCAGAACGGGGCTGACCGGCTGACCTCTCCCATGCGCCGAACCGCGGATGGTGATTACGAGGCGGTTGACTGGGATACCGCTATTCGTGAGGTTTCAGCGCGCATGACGGCTGTGCGAGACCAACATGGCGGCGACAAGATCCTTTATTATGGCGGCGGCGGGCAGGGCAACCACCTCGGTGGCGCGTACGTCGAAGCCTGGCTGAAGAGTCTGGGTGTGAAATTCCGTTCCAATGCACTGGCCCAGGAAAAAACGGGTGAATTCTGGGTTGCTGGAAAAATGTTTGGCGCGGGCACACATGGCGACTTCGAACACTGTGAAGTGGGTGTCTTCCTGGGTAAAAATCCCTGGCAGTCTCACGGCTTTGCGCGCGCCAGGGCGGTTATCGGGGATCTGGCGAAGGATCCGCAACGCTGCCTGGTCGTGATTGATCCGCGCCGTAGTGAAACCGCCCGCAAGGCAGATTTTCACCTGGCCGTCAAACCGGGTACCGATGCCTGGCTGGTGGCTGCAATGGCCGCGATGCTGGTGCAAAAAGACTGGGTGAAACGGGAATGGCTGGCCGAACATACTTTGGGGTTCGAAGAGGTTTACCCGGTACTGATGAATGTGCCGGTCAGCGAGTTTGCCACGATCTGTGGTGTCAGCGAAGACCTCATCGAGCAAGTGGTGAAACGGATTGCCGAGGCAGACAGTGTCTCGTTCTTCGAGGATCTGGGCGTTCAGATGTCCGTTCACTCAACGCTGGTCAGCTACCTGCAACGACTGGTCTGGGTGACCACCGGAAATTACGGCCGTGAGGGAACGGTCAATGCGTTTGTGCCCTTTCTGTCGCTGAGCAAGGCCAGCAAAGGGCAGGTGGGCCGGGGCGGCAGCCCGGTGGAGCGGGTCAGCCCGGTCGCTGGCGCGAAGATAATAACCGGCCTGATTCCGTGCAATGTGATTCCTGAGGAGATACTCACGGATCATCCGGATCGTTACCGGGCCATGATTATCCAGAGCGGCAACCCGGCACACTCACTGGCCGACAGCCAGCGCATGCGTGAAGCACTTCGGGCGCTGGAGTTTTCCGTGGTCATCGACGTTGCCATGACTGAAACTGCCCGCCAGGCTGACTACGTTCTGCCCGCTTCAAGCCAGTTTGAAAAAGCAGAAGCCACGTTTTTCAATATCGAGTTTCCGGACAACGTTTTTCACTTGCGCCAACCGGTTTTCGACCCCCTGCCCGGCACCCTGAGCGAGGCTGAGATCGTGACCCGTCTGCTGGAAGAGGCGGGAGAGCTCACTGAACGTGATTATCGTGTATTACGCCTGGCCGCCAAAGCCGGCCTGACTGCGTTCAGCACCGCTTTCCTGGCCCAAATGGTGGTGAAACCGAAGCTGATGAAATACGTCGCACCGATTCTCTACCGGACGCTGGGCACCACACTCCCTGCCGGCATGGGGATGGCTGCCGTGATCTGGGGTTTGAGCCTGATGTATGTCCAGAGCTACCCGCAGCCGGCGAAGCGGGCAGGGTTCGGCGGCCTGGCCCCATTGGCTGCCAATCGACTGTTCCGGGCGATTCTGAATTCACCTTCCGGTGTCGTTTTCGCGCGCAGTACGTTCGAGGAAAGCTGGGGCGCCATTCGCAGAAGTGAGAACCGCATCAACCTGGCCATTCCGGAGATGCTTGAAGAGTTGCTCAGGATCCAGCAGGAAGGGCCGGTTCATGATGAGGACTTTCCGTTGATACTCTCAGCGGGTGAACGACGTAGCGAAACAGCCAATACCGTGATCCGCGATGTTGCCTGGCATCAGAAAGGAATTTACGCCAGCCTGCGGCTCAGTCCTCAGGACGCCACTGAAATCGACTGTGAAAGTGGCGACACGCTGCGCCTGACTACGTCCCGCGCCAGCGTGGATGTTGTTGCCGAGATCAGCGACATGATGTCACCCGGCCACATTTCATTGCCCAATGGGACAGGTATTGATTACATTGATTCCAGCGGTGGTAAGCAGTGCCTGGGTGTTGCGCCGAATGAACTGACCGACGCCGGCAGTCGCGATTTCCTGGCGGGAACCCCCTGGCACAAGCACGTGCCAGCCAGGTTGGAGAAGCCTATTTTGGTCCAACAGGCACTGAACGCTGAACCAGAACGACGGTAATACCGCTTAGTGTCGCCACCGAGGCCAGAACCAGGCGCAAACTGACCTCTTCAGACAAGAAGACCAGGCCTCCCAGTGCTGCAATGACGGGCACCGATAGCTGAACCGTGGCTGCGCGTGTGGCCGCCAGTCCGCGCAGAGCCATGAACCAGACGACATAGCCCAGACCGGATGCAACCGCACCGGACAGGGCGGCGATGATTATGCCTCTGCCCGACAAGTGTATGTCACCCATAAATACCAGGCTGGTTGCCAGCACCAGCGGTATGCACCAGATAAAGTTGTTGGCTGTTGCCTCCAGGGGGTCCGGCGCGGTGATTCCCGGCCAGATCAGGTAAACCAGTCCTGCAATGGCCAGAACAAAGCCAACCCATGACACTAAAGAAAATCGCTCTCCGCTTTTTAGCGCAACCGCGAACATCGTTAGCTGGACAGAGCCAAACAGAAGCAGTGCACCGGTCCCGGTACTTAAGGACAGGTAGGCGAAAGCGAAAAAAGCCATGTACACGAACAGGGCGGAAACGGTGCGCCAGTCTGCTTTGGCCCGGCCCTGCGACCGCCATCGCGGAAAGACGATTAATCCCAGCATAAGCGCCCCGGCAATCACCCGGATGGAAGCAAAGCTGGCGGCGTCGATCGTCTCCTGGCCCAATGCCAGCCGGCACAGGATCGAGTTGGCCGCAAAGGCGACCATGGCAATGGCTGTTGTCAGAAGGGTTCTAACGTCCACTGGTTCTGCGGGCGAGGTACCAGTATACCGGCCAGGACACGGCCACCATGGCGACCGCATACACTGCGGTTTCCCTCTCGGCGAATGCTTGAAATGCAGTAATTAACGTCCACCCGATCAGGCATACGATCGTACTGTATGGATGTCCCCACGCACGGTAAGGGCGATCACTATCAGGCTCGCGTTTGCGCAGGATAAGCACGCCGATAATCAATGCAAGGTACAAAGGCACATAGAAAAATACAGAAAGGAGCAACAGGAATTCGAATCCTCCGATCAAAATAAGGCCAATGGAGAGCACCCAGGTAACCAGCACGGCAAATACCGGATTACCGCGTTTGCCGATCTTTTTCGCACGCTTCGTCGCGAAACCATCCACCGCAAGCGCGTGAAGAATTCGCGGCCCTCCCATATAAGCCAGGTTTTGATGGCTGAAGAGAATCACGATGGCGGCGACGACAACTGCGCTGCCAGCTGCTGGTGAGAAAGCAAGTTCAAGAGCATGTGCCAGGGCCAGGTCACTGCCTGCCAGAGCGGTTAGTCCTACACTTTTTACCAGAGCTAGGTTCAGCAACATATAGAGTGCAATCACAATAGTGACGCCTTTGATGCACGAGCGTGCCACGGCTCCGGCGCCGCCCTTGATTTCACCACTAAAGTAAGACGCATAAAGCCAGCCGTCATAGGTGAAAATAATTGTCGCGATCACAAGGCTCCAGTTGCTGAGCCCGGTTTTCGCCGGCACGGTTGCTATGGCGCCTAAATCGGGCGGCGTCACGAAAAACAGCAACAAAGCCAGTCCGACGACAAATAATCCTATTGCCGCGGTCACAAACTCCTGAATAAGGGCACTCAAGGCGATCCCACGTAGCTGAAAGGCGGCAAATACCGTTGTTACCGATATTGCCAACACCGTACGCCATGCCGCCGTTTCAGGAAAAAGAATTGCAACGAACTCCAGTATCACGACCGCTTTGAGGGCAATGTCCGCAGCGAAGCTCAGCCAGTCAACCCAGCCTATTACGAATCCTGGGTAGGGCCCATAAGCCCGCCTGATAAGTGAGTAGGTGCCGCCGGAGCGTGGCGTCATACCGACTAATTCAGCAGATACAGCAGTGCTCAATAGAAC
>CAYUBS010000056.1:6071-17762 GCA_964443145.1 uncultured Wenzhouxiangellaceae bacterium
ATACCCACAACCAAATCTCAAACCCGTTCATTCACCACGATCTTCCTGATCGAGATGTGGGAGCGTTTTGGCTTTTACGGCATGCAGGCGCTCATCGTGTACTACATGGTGCAAGCGCTGGATTTTCCCGATGAACGCGCCACGCTGGTATGGGGCGCAGCCGCGGCTCTGATCTATGTAGCACCGGCGATTGGTGGCTGGATCGGCGACAAGATCCTCGGTACCCGCCGAACCATGTTGCTGGGCGGTGTGGTGCTGACCCTCGGTTACACACTGATGGTCGTGCCGGGCCAGAGTGTCTGGTTCATGTTTTGTGCGTTGGGTGTCATCGTGGTCGGCAACGGCCTGTTCAAGGCCAATGCCGGCAACCTGGTGCGCAAGATTTATGAAGGTGATGATTCCAGGATCGACAGTGCTTTCACCATCTACTACATGGCGGTCAACCTGGGCGCGATGATTTCGCAGTTGCTGACCCCGTGGCTGAAGGACTACGTCAACGAACAATACGGTAATGGCCTGGGTTGGCACGTCGCTTTTGCGGTCTGCGCGATCGGCCTGGCCTTGGGCCTGATCAACTACATGTTGATGCGCGGATACATGGATCATATCGGCTCGGAGCCGGACGAGGAGCCATTGAATTGGGGCAAGCTGGGCATGGTGCTGGCCGGTAGCGTCGTGGCGGTATTTGCGTCGGCATACATCCTGGAACACCAGGGTGTGGCACGGGCTTTTGTGTATCTCGCCGGTCTGGTCGTGATCGGTATTTTTGCCTACCTGATTCACACCAGCCAACGCAGTGAGCGCGCGGGCCTGATTGCGGCCCTGGTATTGACGGTGCAAACGGTCTTCTACTTCATTTTTTATCAGCAGATGTCCACCTCACTGGCCCTGTTTGCGCTACGTAACGTCGATCCGGCCTTCGCCGTTTTTGGCGTTCATCTATGGGATTGGTCTCCGGCCCAGTTCCAGGCATTTAACCCGATCTGGATCTTTATTCTCAGCCCGGTTTTAGCCTGGGCCTATACGCGTGCAGGCAAGGCTGATAAGGATCTTTCCATAGCCGCCAAGTTCGCCCTCGGTTTCGTGATCGTGGCCGCCGGCTTTTTCATTTACGGTGCCTCAGGCCACATGGCAGACGACCAGGGCAAAGTTTCCTCATGGTTGATGGTGTGGGGATACGGCGCCATCTCGCTCGGTGAATTACTGGTCAGCGGTCTTGGCCTGGCGATGATTGCACGCTATGTGCCCGCGCGCATGGGCGGTTTCATGATGGGCGCCTATTTCGTTGCCTCCGGTGTCTCGCAATATCTCGGTGGCGTGGTCGCCACCTTCGCCAGCGTGCCGCGCAATATTACCGATCCGCTTGAGTCGCTGCCGATTTACACGGCCCTTTTCAACAAGCTGGGCGTCGCAGCCCTCGTCTGCACGTTGATCGCCATTGCCGTGTTGCCGCTGATGAACCGATTGTCGAAAGCCCACCATGAGCATGCACAGGCCAGTGAAACCTGATTGCAGATGAACTAACTATTCTGCAATCAGTTTCTCCCGGATGAGATGCAGTAATCCGGGATCATCGGCGTGCTGGCTGTCTCCAAGAACCGGCAACGCCGGCCAGCCGTTATCGACCCATTCTTTTCCGGCGAAGGACCGTGTGCCTTCATATCGGGGGATGACGTGGTAATGAACATGATGGTCCACCATCATCAGCATCAGGTAATTCATGATGGCGTGGTCGAAAGCCTGCTTGATGGTTCCTTCCAGGGTCTCGACCATTTCAGCCAGGTCACTCATTTCCTCGGCGCTGACGTCTGAAAACTTCCCGGCGTGGCGGTTCAGTGACAGGATTCCGGCGCCAAGGGTAGGTTGACCCGGCCGGACGGACCATGTCCACGAGCGGTTCTCCAGCACTTTCAGTTCCTCTACGCGGAATTTCGCCCTGAATTCTTCTAAGGTTCTGGTTTCTGTCATCGTTTTCTCTTATTTAGGCATAATGATGTGATGAGATTATCAAATTTCAGCCCGCTACTTCTTTTTCTCATAGGAATGACCTTTATGAGCCTGTCTTCTGCAAGCCATGCACAATCCGCTTTTCCTCTGCTGGATCCGGAGTTCAAGGTTCCTGAAACACTGGAAACGGACCGCTTTCACTTGCGTATGCTCACCGTCAACGACGTGGTTAAGGACTATGACGCGGTGATGAGCAGCAAACAGCATCTGCATGACCTCTTTGGGCCGGGCTGGCCCGAAGGGTTGACGCTGGAACAGAACTTGATTGAACTGGGATGGCACCACAATGAATTCCAGCGCCGCCGTTCCTTTGCCTACACCGTGGTCGCACCGGATGAGTCGCGTGTGCTGGGTTGCATATATATCTATCCCACCCGCAAGCAAGGCTACGATGCCGAGGTATACCTCTGGGCCCGTCAAAGCGAGCTGGCCAGCGGCATGGAAACGGAGCTTGCCGAGGCGGTAAAGGCCTGGCTGGCCGCTGACTGGCCTTTCAAGAATCCTGCCCTGCCGGGAATAAGCATTTCCAAAGAGGAGTGGGAAAAGCTGCCTGAGCTTAAGCGCTAGGCGCTTTAATTTCCCACATCTTTCCAGACGATTTTCGGCTGCTGAACCTGGTTTGGCGGTGCATTATTATGTTTGGCCTGTTATTTCCGATTTAAAGTATTTACACTATTACAGATAGTGTAATAGTATGGAGTATTGGATTTACTATGATCGTTGGGTTCAGCGGCAAGATCGCCAAAGACATTTGGCAGACAAATGAGTCAAAGGCTTTGCCCAGAGCTTTGTGGTTAAGGGCGAAGGCGCTGTTAACCATCATGCACGCTACCTCGACGATCAACGACCTGAAGATTCAGGGCCAGCCACCCAACATCAGGTTGCATAAGCTACGGGGTGACAGGCAGGGCTACTGGAGCATAACGATCAGCCTGCCCTGGTGTGTTACTTTCAAATATTCGGCGGGCGAGTTTTCTGAAGTCAAAATCGAGAATTATCACTAGAGCAAAACATGATTAACAATCCATCACCCCTGCATCCCGGTAAAGTGCTCTCCGAAATATACATGGCCGAGATGAATCTCAACCAGACGCACTTTGCCGCGCGGTGCAAATGCGCACCTCGTAAGATCAACGAAATCGTGAATGGCAAACGGGGCATCTCTGCCTCATTTGCGATTACGCTTGAGTCCGTGCTGGGCACCAGTGCAGAAATGTGGGTGCGGATGCAGGCGGACTATGACCTGTGGGAAGCGCGCCTGAAAGTTGCCTGAATCATGCTTGAATACAAAGAGTTAAAAGATCGGCAACGGGCACTGCGGGATCAGTTCTCACCGCCAATCTCACTGCGCATCCACCGCGCACTCAGCTGGCTATGCCGTGCTGAGCAGGAAGGAAGCGACAACGACGCCCGTTTCCTGTTTCTGTGGATTTCTTTCAACGCCGCTTATGCCAATGAACTGCTGGACCGTCGGGCCTTTACCGAGCGTCGGCTACTACTCCAGTTCCTAAGCCGCCTGGTTAGATCAGATAAGGAGGGGCTGCTTTCCGAGATTGTCTGGAACCAGTTCTCAAACTCGATCCGCGTGCTGATCGACAACCAGTTCGTTTTCCAGCCTTTTTGGGAATACCAGATGGGCCTGATCTCAGAAAGCGAGTGGAAGGAAGCCTTCGAAAACAGCAAGGCCGCCGCCAACCGCGCGCTGGGCAGAATGGATACCACGCGAGTCCTGGCGGTCGTATTTGATCGCCTCTACACCCTGCGCAACCAGATCGTCCATGGCGGCGCCACCTGGAATGGCGCCGTTAACCGGGCGCAACTGAAGGATGGCGCCAATATACTCGGCTTCCTGGTCCCGGCTGTGATCCACCTGATGATGGAGAACCACAACCAGCTGTGGGGAGACCCCTGCTATCCAGTGGTTGATTGAGGGAAAAGGGCCCAACCCCTTTTTTTCGGTTATGATTTCCTGACTTCAGATAGGGGAACAGTGCTTGTCGGAAATTGCTGACACTAGCTTCGCCAGCCGCTGGCAAAGGCTGGATAAGGGTCAACTGGTCAAGTGGGCGGTCTATTCCCTGTTGCTGCTCAACTGGGGTTACTACGCGATCGAAGAGTATTACATGGCGTCGCATGTATTACGCCAGGGCGGCAGTTTTCTACAGTGGACCGAGGAATTCGCCACCACCATCGATGAGTTCGCCTGGTTCGGGCTGTTATTCATGCTCGAGCTTGAAACCTATTCGCTGGATGAGCAGCTGGAAAAACGCTGGGTGCGGTGGAGTGTCCACGGCCTGCGGCTGGTCTGCTACGTATTCCTGGCGCATACGGTCTACGCCAGGGTGATTTCCATGGTGGACGTTAATGCAGTAGTGCCCTCTCCTACGATAACGGAGATTTGCCAGGTCGCTGACCAGGAAATATCGTTTGTCTACAACTTCCGTTACGAAATCGTGACGTCTGAAAACTGCAATACGCTCACAAACGACACGGTGCTCTTTATGCTGGACCCGTCGGTGATCACGGATACCAGGGGATATGAGGTCGAGAAGAAACAAGCCTGGGTAGATTTTCAGGATGCCGTGATGTGGTTGCTGGTTATCTGGGCCATTGAACTAGCTGTTTGGCTGCAAAACCGGAACATCACCGGGGGTGTTCTGATGATAGCCAGTCATTCCGCTAAATTCGGCTACGCAATCCTTATGGTCCATGCAGCCTACTGGGCCTGGACCGGGCACTGGGTGTGGGCCTGGGATCAGTTTCTATGGATCGCCGGTTTCTGGGCCATCGAGGGGAACTTGTCCGAGTGGCGCGATGAGATTCGCGAGGAACACCCGGCCCCGGTCTGAATTACCGGGCTTTGTCGATCGCAATGCGCAGCTGTGCCGCCACAAAAGGCATCTTTCTGGCTGCCCTTTGGTAGTGTTTGAGCTTCTTATCCTCGTCTGCAGGATCGCTTTGAAAAGACTCTTCCGGGATGGAGTAGTTGCTGAATACGGCGCGGCCTGAATCATCCACCAAAAACAACCCTGGCGTGCCTTTTACACCCCATAGCTCGGCAACCGGGTCGCTGTGGGGAAACAAACGGAAATCATAACCGTATTCGGCCATGAACTCAGATGGGTCTTCGTCGTCCCTGAAGTTCAGTGCCAGCACTTCAATCTCACCTTCATATTCAGCGACGATGCTTTGCAGGTGTGGCATCAAAGACTTGCAGTAAGGGCACCATGAGGCCCAGAAAAGAATGATGGTCGGGCCGTCCAGGTCGTCCGGATAATGAAAGATCTCTCCTTCACTGTCGGATAATTCAAAGGCAGGTGCTTGCCAGTCCATCTGGGCAACGGCATTGCCGGACAGGCAGGCAGAAAGCACTAAAGTGGCCATCAGGGCGAAGAAAAGGGGGGTGGTATTTCGGGTTTCTTTCATTGTCATGCTCATCTGACCGGCAAACCTGGAAAAAGCTTTCCAGTAACCAGGTTGAGCGGACACCCCTGGAAGCAGGGGTGCCCGGCTAAGCCATCAGGCTGATTTACTTGGTGTCTGTGAATTTCCAGAGCTTGTTTTCTGAACAGGAAGAGACGCCTTCGAAAAGATTTTCGAGTTCTTTGGCCGCGGGGCTGTCCAGGGCGGTTTGTGCTGTTGCCCAGGTATTGAGGTCAGGATAGGTGTCTACAAAGATGAAAATTTCCTGGTTTCCTACAATAGGGCTGCCAACGGAACTCTTGATGTCCTTGCTGACGTTTGCATGTACCCATTTAAGCCATTTACTGTTGATCGCTTGCACATCTTCCGCCTTTTTACCTTCTTTGACCTCACAGGTGTAAGAGGTAACAACGTAATCAGCGAAGATGGAAGTGCTGGCGAAAGTTAGAGCTACTGCAAGCATTGTTAGTGATACTGCTTTCTTCATGAAGATCTCCTCGTGTATGGTTTTTGTTAAAGTGCGGCCTGAGTATAGGCGGCTTCTGAAAATTTTTTTGAATTAGTTGAAAACGAGACATCAATGACAAAATTCTATGGCTTCCTCCTTTCTGCGCTTGTGCTTTTTTGCACCAGTTCTTCGGTATACGCAGGCAACTACCAGGACCTGTTGACGCTGTTCGAGGACTGGCGGCAGTTCGAATCGCCACCGTTGCTGGAAGGGGCGCCGGATTATACGGCGGAACGCTTTGCCAGCCGTCATAAAGAGCTTAAAAGCTACCGGGCGCGCCTTGATGCCATTGGTCCGGAAGGCTGGCCCATTACCCAACAGGTTGACTGGCAGTTGGTTAATGCGGAGATGAACGGCTTTGATTTCAACCACCGCGTGCTGAAGCCCTGGGCGCGTGATCCGGCGTTCTATGAAACGATCTGGATGGCCCGCAGCGATGTGCCGGGTCACGAGGGGCCGACACATCATGCGTTGACCGAGTTCTGGCAGTATGAATTCCCATTAAGCGAAAGTGAGCAGCAGCGGCTGCTGGCGGACTTGAGCGTGATTCCGCCATTAATGAGGCAGGCACAGAAAAACCTGACGGGTAATGCACGCGAGTTGTGGATCACCGGCATTCGCAACATCCGCCAGCAAAGGAATAACCTGGACGAAATTGAGACCCTTACGGCCGATGTCGGGAACGCTGAACTGATGGCGATGATCGAGGCCTGCAAAGTGGCCACGGACGAGTTTATAGTCTGGCTGGATCTGCACTCGGCCTCTAAAACCGGTCCTTCCGGTATCGGCAAGGACAACTACACCTGGTACCAGCAGAACGTCCACCTTTTGCCGATGACCTGGGAAGACGAGGTTCGTCTTTTGCAGCGAGAGCTGGACCGGGCCTGGTCATCACTCAAACTCGAGGAGCACCGTAACCGCAAGCTGCCTCCGATGCGTGCCGCACAGAACGCGGCTGAGTACGATCTGATGGCCGACCAGGCTGCTACCCGGTTGATGGCGTTCCTGACTGAACAGGAGATCGTCACGGTCGAGGACTACTTTGAGCCTGCATTACGCGAGCACCTGGGGGCATTTGTTCCGGCAGACACGCGTCATTTCTTCTGGATTGCCGCGCACTACGATCCGACCCCTTTGTACACGCATTTCTGGCACTGGTTCGAGCTGGCCCGGATGGATAACGAGCCCAATCCCAACCCAATCCGGCGCGCTGCGCTGCTCTACAACATTTTTGACAGCGGCAACGAAGGTACGGCTACCGGGGTCGAGGAGATGTTCATGCACGCCGGCCTGTATGATGGCAGCCCGCGCTCACGCGAACTGGTCTGGATCATGCTGGCCCAGCGCGCCGCCCGCGGTCTGGGCTCGCTGTATGCACACGCCAATGAGATGACGATGGAAGAGGCGGGCGGCATCCACATGCAGTACACCCCCCGGGGCTGGATGAAGACTGAAAAGGAACTGCTGATTTTCGAGCAGCACCTGTACCTGCGCCAACCTGGCTACGGCACCAGCTATGTGACCGGCAAGTACCTGCTGGAGCGCACGCTGGCTGACTATGGCCGGCAGAAAGAGGAACGAGGCGAGCCGTTCTCGCTACGCCAGTTCTTTGATGAGTTGAACGCGACCGACAGCATCCCGATTGCGATGTCGCGCTGGGAGATGACCGGGCTTAATTGAACCAGTCGGCTAGTTTTTCGTTAACTTGGGTGGCGTGGGTTTCCATCAGCCAGTGCCCGGCTCCGGCAACGCCTTCTGTCCGCCCGCCTGTTGCGACCACGATTTCCAGCCATTTGGGTGAATGGAACATCAGTGGTTTTTGCTCGCCGAACAGGTAAAGCACGGGGCATTGCGGCCGGTATCTACCGAGAAGACTGGCGCGTTTCCAGGGTAGTAGCATGCCACGCCACAGGTAGAAATAAGGATAGCTGTAACGCGAACGAAGATTGGCTAGTTGCCGTGTCGGCACCCGAATTACTTTGCCTACAGCTTTCGACATCAACCTGCCTAATGGCGGGATCAGTCCCCCGATCAGCCACCCGACAATCAACGACCACTGGTATCCAATGATCATCATTGATGCTTTCAGGCCAGGGCTCCCCAGGTGGCCACCGATATCCAGCGCCGTCATTCTTCCAATCAGCTCAGGATGAGTCTTCTCAAGAAAGTAGCCGAGGTAGGCGCCCCAGTCGTGAGTGACCAGGCCCACCTGGCCATCCGGCTGCACTTGTCGAATTGTGGCTGCCAGTTGGGCCACCAACTCCGGGAAATCGAATCCGCCGGCTTTGACGGACTGCTCTCCGAAATTCGGCAGGGTCACCAGTACACAACGAAATTCGCTGCCCAGCGCTTCGACCTGCTTACGCCACAGACTGGCGTTATCCGGCCAGCCATGGATGAACACCAGGGTTGGGCCATCGGGGTTACCTTCGATTGCACACTCACAAACGGCGTAATTCGTGTTCAAAATTTTTCACCCTTAATTTTCAGGATTAGATGCTCTGAATCTCACTGCATTATAGGGTCAAAGTTTTGAACTGCCGGATTAAATGAGTCGCTTACCTACAAATTGATAAGGTTTTTTCGACTAACGTAGCGGCATCGGTCGTGCGATTGTATCCCTATGGATACAGGCGTACCATGAATAGAATTCTACGCACGTCAGTTTTTGATAAGTGGCTTTCCAGACTTAAGGACCAGCGCGGCAAGGCACGAATCATAGAGCGAGCTAAGAAGATGGTTTACAAGCTCCGGGAGGCATGAATCATGGCAGCAGAAAATAGACTGGGACTGGCTCCGTTTGATGCAAGTGACTATTTAGATACCGAGGAAGCCATTGCTGAGTATCTTGATGCAGCATTGGAGAATCCAGATCCGAATGCTTTTCTCATGGCCATTAGTGATGTCGCCAAAGCCAGGGGAATGGCAGACGTTGCGAGAGAGGCCGGGCTTGGACGGGAAAGCCTCTACAAATCTCTTCGGACCGGAGCCCAGCCTCGGTTCAACACGGTGCGCCGCTTGCTGGGCGCACTGGGTGTGCGGCTTGACGTTGTGGTTGATCGACCCCAAACGCCCAACAAGGGAACAGATTCTCGTTCACTTTAGATTTAAAATTGCGACCCTCAAGATCCCTGGTTGCTTATTCTGGCACGAACGGCCTCACTCTCTGACCGAACGGCTCTGAATTCAGAGCCGGGATTCCACTGTGGCCAGCGGCGTGAGTCGCCCAGGTCGCGGATGATGGTATGGAATAACTCTGCATCCTGGGCTGCTCCACGCAGATCCCAGTCCGCACTCCATTCATCACAGGTCTGGTGGTAGCAGTTGCCGGTGTACTCGGCGATCCAGGCGTCACCCGCGGTGCGGCCGCCTTCTACCAGGTCTGAACCACCGGCGATGCCCATGATCAGCAGCACCGGTACGCCGCCGCGTGCCATTGAGAAATGGTCGGCGCGGAAGAACAGGCCGTTTTCGGGCAGGTTCTCCGGTGTCACGACGCGGCTTTGTGCGGCAGCGGCGCGTTCCAGGTCACCTTCCAGGTCGCTTTGACCTTCTCCCACCAGGATGACGTCTTTAGCCGGCCCGGCCGTTTGCATGATGTCGAAAGTGAAGTTGGCTGCGGTTTTCTCCAACGGGTAAATAGGCTTGCTGGTGTAGGCGGCTGAGCCGAGCATGCCGCTTTCTTCTGCCGTCCACACGGCGAAAACAACGCTGCGCTGCAGTGGTGGCTCGGCTTTGAGCACACGGGCTACCTCCAGTACGGCAGCTGTTCCCAGCGCGTCGTCGTTGGCGCCGGGCCGGATGGTGCGGCCTTGAGCGTCGGGCTCGCCGTGACCAAAGGCATCCCAATGTGAGGAGACCATCAGGGTCTCATCGGGATAGGTGGTACCGGGCATGATGGCCAGCACGTTCTGGCTTTCGATGTGTTCGACGGCGACGTCCAGGTCTGCGCTGAAGCTGACGTCCGGTAGTTCGAAGGCCTCAAAATCCGGGCTGCGGGCCAGCATGCGCTGCTCATCGAGGTCGAGACCTGTGCTTGAAAACAGGCGTGCTGCCGCATCAAAGTGCAACCAGCCCTGCAGGGTAACCGGCAAGTCGCTTCCTTCGGGGCTGGCGATTGAATAGCTCTCGCCGGGGCCGGAAGCAGCCACGGTCCATCCGTATCCGGCAGCCTTATCTTCATGAATCACCAGTGCGGCGAGGGCGCCGCGCCGTGCGGCTTCCTCGAACTTGTACATCCAGCGGCCGTAATAAGTCATCCGCCGGTTGCCAAATCGCCCGGCAACGTCTTCGTCCGGTTCAGCCGAAAAATCGGGGTCGTTCACCAGGAACAGCGCGACTTTCCCGGCCAGGTCCATATCGCCATAGTCATCCCACTCGCGTTCCGGAGCGCTGGCACCGAAGCCCACGAAAACGATGGGTGCTTTATCAATGGTGATTTTTTCCTGCGCCCGGCTGGTCTCGATCGCGATATCGCGAGCCTGCTTCAGGGCCATTTGATGATTGCCTACGCCAAAACTCAGGGTAGCGGGTTCCTGCACCTGGGTGTGGATCAGCGGCACGGCCTGGGTCCAGCTACCGTTCTCGCCTCCCGGCGACAGGCCCAATGCCTTGAATCGGTCAACCAGGTAATTAACGGTGATTTCTTCACCGGGACCACCGGGGGCGCGGCCCTCGAATTCGTCTGAAGCGAGTGTTTTGACAATATCAGAAAGTTGCGTGGTATCGATCTGCTCGGCCTGGATGTCGGCAGCGGAGATAGCCAGGCAGGAGAGCAGAAGGGCAATAATAATCGTGTTTGGGTAAGACATGGCGGGCACTCGATTGGACTGGAGGTATCGGGCTATTTTAGCAACAAACAGGCACGGTACACGTTGGTGATTTATCATCATGACCATGATTAAGCACCCGGACTTTGATAACAGCTACCTGAAGCTGCCCGATCGTTTTTATACAAAGCTGTCACCCACGCCGGTTGCGCTCCCCGGGCCCATTCGGGTCAATGCCGCGCTGGCGGATACGCTGGGCTTCGATGCCGCCTGGCTTGCTTCGCCCGAAGGTACCGAGGTTTTGGCTGGCAATCGTTTGCCGGAAGGTGCCGAGCCTATGGCCGCCGTTTACGCGGGGCACCAGTTTGGCGGCTGGTCGCCACAGCTTGGCGATGGTCGGGCGATTCTGCTGGGCGAGGTCATCGGTCGTGACGGTGTGCGTTATGACGTCCAGTTCAAGGGTTCCGGCCCCACGCCCTATTCACGTGGCGGTGATGGCCGTGCGCCACTGGGACCGGTGATCAGAGAGTACGTCGTGAGCGAGGCGATGGCGGCGCTGGGCGTACCGACCACCCGCGCACTGGCTGCGGTGACCACGGGTGAGCATGTGTTTCGTCCTCCTGATGCTTTGCCAGGTGCGGTGCTGACCCGGGTGGCTCGCAGCCATATCCGAATTGGTACCTTCCAGTATTTCTTTGCAAAGCAGGATAACGAAGCGTTGCAATTGCTGACAGATTACGTGATTGCGCGCCACTACCCGGCAGCGGCCACAGCAGATAACCCCGCCAAAGCACTGCTCGACGAAGTAGTTGCTGCCCAGGCCCGCCTGATCGCCCGTTGGCAACTGCTGGGCTTCATCCACGGCGTGATGAATACGGACAACATGTTGTTATCCGGCGAGACCATTGACTACGGGCCCTGTGCCTTCATGGATACGTTTAACCCCGATACTGTATTCAGCTCGATCGATCACCAGGGTCGTTA
>CAYUBS010000057.1:0-8466 GCA_964443145.1 uncultured Wenzhouxiangellaceae bacterium
ATCGACCTGGGAACGGCCAATACACTTATTTATGTACGCGGCCAGGGGATTGTGCTCAATGAGCCCTCGGTGGTGGCGATTCGCATGGAACGCGGACCGGGTGGCCCACAGCATGTGGCAGCAGTCGGTTCAGCGGCGAAACAAATGCTGGGCAGAACCCCGGGTAACATCCGCACGGTACGCCCCCTGAAGGACGGCGTTATTGCGGATTTCAACATGACCGAGGCGCTGCTGCAGCACTTCATTCGCGAGGTCCACACGTCCCGTTTCCTGCGGCCCAGCCCCAGGGTGCTGGTCTGCGTGCCCTGCAGTTCAACCCAGGTTGAGCGCAAGGCCATCAAGGAGTCTGCCGAGGGCGCTGGTGCGCGTGAGGTGTTTCTGGTCGAAGAGCCCATGGCAGCCGCCATCGGCGCCGGTATCCCGGTGCACGAGGCACGTGGCGCGATGGTGCTGGATATTGGCGGCGGTACTTCTGAAGTCGCAGTCATCTCGCTTAATGGACTGGTTTACTCAAACTCTGTCCGCGTGGGCGGCGACCAGTTTGATGATGCAATCGTCAATTATGTTCGACGAAACTACGGCACATTGATCGGCGAAATGACGGCAGAGCGCATCAAGATCAAGATCGGCTGCGCCTGGCCGGATGAAGAGCCTGAATCGATGGAGGTCTCCGGCAGAAATCTGGCCGAAGGCGTTCCGCGCAACATCACGATCACCAGTAACGAGGTGCTCGAAGCGCTTAACGAAAACCTCTCGAGTATTCTTGAAGCGGTTAAGACGGCGCTTGAGCAGACCCCGCCGGAGTTGTGTTCGGATGTCGCTGAAACCGGCATTGTGCTAACCGGTGGTGGCGCACTGTTGCGCGGCATTGATCGCCTGATCGCCGAGGAAACCGGCTTACCGGTATTTCCGGCCGACGATCCTTTGACCTGCGTAGCTCGCGGCGGTGGTAAAGCACTTGAAATGATGGATCAGAACAACGGCGATTTCTTCGCTACTAATTAGGAGCTGGCTTGGTTACAGCTAGCCCAGGATCAGGTTCCAGGTTTTCCGGGCCGGGAGGGCATACAGCCCGGCTCATGCTCTATGGGTTGATGGCCGTTGTGCTGATGGCCATGGATCAGCGCGGGCATTACGTTCCGAAAATTCGTGCCGCCGCCGAGTACCTGGCAGAGCCTGTTTATCACGTTGTCGAGTGGCCGGTCCGCGCGGCCGGTAACCTGTTCACACAGTTTAGTTCCCGCCGGTCACTGCGGCACGAAAACGAGCAGCTCAAAGAGTTGCTGCTCAGCCAGGGTGGCGCTTTACAAAGGCTCGATGCCCTGACAGCAGAGAACAAGCGGTTACGGTCCCTTTTCGAGGGCGCGCAAGGCCAGGAGTTCGAGTACCGCTTCGCTGAATTGCTGCAGGTAGATCTCGATCCGTTTTCCCACAAGGTACTGATCGACCGTGGCTCCCTTGATGGCGTGAGCCGCGGGCAAGCCGTGATCGATGGTGATGGGGTGATGGGCCAGGTGGAGGGAGTCCACCTGCATTATTCCACTGTACGCCTGATTTCCGACCCCAATCACGCGCTGCCCGTGCAGATCAACCGCACCGGCCTGCGGACGATCGCGTTCGGTTCCGGTGAAACCGGCAACCTGAGCCTGTCCAGTGTGCCCCGGCAGGCTGACGTGCGCGAAGGCGACCTGATCGTCACATCGGGGCTGGGCGACCGCTTTCCCGGCGGTTACCCGGTGGCTCGCGTCACCGCCATCAATCGCGAAGAAGGTAAAACCTTCGCCCTGGTCGAAGCCAGCCCGTTGGCCGCGCTGGGCCGGGGCCGCGAGGTGCTCCTGATCGTGACACCGCCACCGGTACCGGCAGAAACGCAGACGCCTGAGCAGGCATCCAACGCAAATACCGACCCGGCCGGAGATCAGCCGGAATGACCAGCCGGAATGACCGATTCACTGTCATCTTTGTCACGCTGGTGGTGGCTATCGTCCTGACGCTGGTGCCGATGCCGCCAATGCTGGACCTCATGCGCCCTTACTGGGTGGCGTTGGTAGTCATCTACTGGAGCCTGGAAACACAGGACAGAATCTCACTGGGCATGGCTTTTACACTGGGGCTGGCGCTGGACCTGCTCAGTGCCAGCCTGCTGGGTCTGCACGCGCTAAGCCTGGTGATCATCGTTTACCTGGTGGCCCGGTTCCGGGCACGCTTGCGTTTTTTCCCGCCCTGGCAGCAGGCGCTGTCGGTGCTGGCGTTGCTGGTCAACGACCGGATCATCCTGCTGTGGATCATCATCCTGCGCGGTGAACCCCTGCCTTCGCTGGATTTCTGGCTTCCGCCGATTGTCGGAACGTTGCTGTGGCCATGGTTGTTTCTATTACTTGATCGCTACCGCGGTGTGATGCGCCACCGCTCCTTACGGTGAACCTTCGCCGACTGACAAATCCGGCTGCAGGTCAACCTCTCAAGGACCAGGCCCTGGAAGCGCGGCAGTTCAGCTCGCGTGCCTTCCTGGCCTTCCTGATCATGCTGCTGACCATTTTCCTGCTGAGTATGCGGTACGTTTATCTGCAGGTGGTTAGCTATGAGGAGTTCACGGCACGCTCGATCAATAACCAGGTGCGGATTGTGCCTGTGGCGCCCAACAGGGGGCTGATTTATGACCGCAGGGGCAGGCCGGTAGCGGAAAATCTGCCGGCCTACCGCCTTGAACTGGTGCCGGAAAAAGTCGATGACCTGGAGCAGACTCTGGTGGCGCTGGGCCTGATCGTCGAGCTGCCGGAAGATGCGCTGGAAAAATTTCAGCTGAACCGGCGGCGTTACCGGGACTTTGAAAGCGTACCGCTGAAGTTCAACATGATGGAGCAGGAGGTCGCGCGCTTCGCTGTGGACCGCCACCTTTTCGAAGGCGTGGAAATTGTTCCCTACCTGGCCCGTAACTATCCGTATGGCGAATTGCTGACCCACGTGCTGGGTTATGTGGCCCGTCTCGATGTCGATGATCTGAACCGGGTGGATGAAGGCAATTACCGCGGCACCACGCATATCGGAAAGTCCGGCATCGAGCGTTACTACGAAGACCAGCTGCACGGCACCAGTGGCATAGAAAAAATCGAGACCAATGCGCAGGGCCGGATTCTTACCGTGCTTGAACGGGAAGACCCGGTGCATGGCGATGACCTGGTGCTGGCCCTTGATGTGCAGGTCCAGCAAGCCGCATGGGATGCACTGGGTGACCGGCCCGGGGCGGTGGTGGCTATAGACCCGAACGATGGTTCGGTGCTGGCGATGGTCAGCAAGCCCGCTTTTGACCCGAACCTGTTCGTGCATGGTATCAGCGGAAAGGACTACCGGGCCATCCTCAACGCGCCGGGCCGGCCATTGTTCAACCGGACCCTGTTGGGCGGTTATGAGCCGGGTTCAACGATCAAGCCTTTCGTCGGGCTGGCGGGTCTGGAGCTGGAGGTGGTAACGCCGGAAGACCGTGTATTTTCAGTTGGACAGTACTTTCTGCCCGGGGTTTCGCGTCCTTTCAGGGACTGGAAAAGAGGCGGTCATGGCTGGGTCAACATGCTCCACGCGCTGGAGCAGTCGGTCAATACCTATTTCTACCAGCTGGCCTATGATTTGGGCATCGACCGCATGCACGATTACCTCGATCATTTTGGTTTTGGCAAACCGACGGGCATTGACCTGTTGGGCGAAAACTCAGGTGTGCTGCCATCGCGCGGGTGGAAGCGAGCCTATTTTGCCGAGCCCTGGTACCCGGGTGAAACGATCATTGCCGGAATCGGGCAGGGCTTCAACGTGGTCACGCCGGTTCAGCTGGCCAATGCTGCTGCTACGCTGGCCAATAACGGCACCCGCCATGAGCCCCGCCTGCTGTATGCGACGAAGCATGCCGGTAACCGGCAGGCGGACAAGACCCGTGCGCCGGTCGCCGAACAGGTTCCGATTGTCTCCCAGGCAAATTGGGACCTGATTCACGCAGGCATGCGGTTAGTGGTACACGGTGCAAAAGGAACAGCGCGCTCCATCAAGCCGGAGTCCGGATTTGAAATCGCCGGCAAGAGCGGCACGGCGCAGGTTGCGGCCCAGGCGCTTAATGAAGACATGGATGAAACCACGGCGACTCACTTGCGTCACCATGCATTGTTCATTGCCTATGCACCTTTTGAAAACCCTTCCATCGTCGTGGCGGTTGTGGTGGAGCACGGCGGCGGCGGATCCCGCGAGGCGGCGCCGGTGGCGCGGGCGGTGATTGACGCCTGGTTATCGCAGGAAGGGGTGAAATGAAGCGCCTGTTGCCAAGCTGGGTGAAGTGGCCGCAACTGGATCTGCCCCTGTTGCTGGGACTGATTTTGCTGATGGGCTTTGGGCTGCTGGTTTTATACAGCGCATCCGGCGAACAGATGGGCGTGGTGTACCGCCAGGCCACCCGGCTGGGCGTCGGCCTGGTTGCATTACTGTTATTGAGCCAGGTGCCGCCGCATATTTTTCGCATCTGGACACCGTGGCTGTATGGGCTGGGTATCCTGTTGCTGCTGGCCACCTGGATGTTTGGCGTAGGCCGTGGTGCAGATCGATGGCTGGATCTCGGCGTGTTCCGTTTCCAGCCGTCCGAGATCATGAAGTTGGGCGTTCCGATGATGATGGCCTGGTATCTGCATCCCCGACGCCTGCCCCCGGAACCCATGTCGATCCTTGTTTCCTGCGTGATCCTGGCAGTTCCCGCGCTGCTGATTTACCGGCAACCCGACCTGGGCACCGCCTTGCTGGTGGGAGTCAGCGGAGGTTTCGCGCTGTTTCTGGCGGGTCTGCAGTGGCGGGTGATGGCCGGAATCGCGGTCCTGGGCACCGCAGCTGCTCCCGCACTTTGGCTGGTGATGCATGAATACCAGCGCAACCGGGTTCGCACTTTCCTGAACCCGGAATCCGACCCATTGGGCAGCGGTTGGAATATCATCCAGTCCAAGATTGCCGTGGGATCGGGCGGCCTGACCGGCAAGGGCTGGTTGAACGGCACACAATCCCGGCTGGAGTTCATTCCGGAACGGCATACTGATTTTATCCTGGCGGTTTTGTCAGAAGAACTGGGCCTGATCGCTGTGCTGCTGCTGTTTGCCACCTACCTGTTCATCGCCGGGCGCGGGCTGTATATCGCCAGCCTGGCCCGTACCACGTATGCACGCCTGTTGGCCGGAAGCCTCAGCCTGACGTTTTTTGTTTATGTGCTGGTCAATGCGGGGATGGTCTCCGGATTGCTGCCGGTTGTGGGGGTGCCACTCCCTCTTATCAGTTACGGTGGTACTTCAATCGTGACACTTTTGGCCGGGTTCGGCATGTTAATGTCCATTTTTGGACACCGTAATTTCATACGATGAGGCAAATCTGATTACAATGCCGACTGCAGCGGAAAAAGGAACGCAAAATACAATGAAAAGGACACTCATACTCGCGCTTGTTTTAATACTCAGTGCATCCTGCCAGGCCCAGCAGCATCCGGGAGCAGAGGAGTTTGCTGCCAGGGCAGCATCGGAATACGACCTGGACCCGGCCGAAGTGATGGTATTGCTGGAGGACGCACGCTTCAAACAGTCCATTGTCGACGCGATCAGTCGACCGGCTGAATCCAAGCCCTGGTACAAATACCGCCCCATCTTCATTACGGACAAGAGGATAAAAGGTGGCGTTGAATTCTGGCGTGAACATGAAGAACTGATCCTGCAGGCTTCGGAAAAATATGGAGTCGATCCGCAGATCATCGTTTCTATCATCGGCGTCGAGACCTTTTACGGTCGGATAACCGGCAGCTACCGCGCGCTGGATGCATTGACCACGCTGTCTTTCTATTACCCGGACACGGGCAACGACCGTTCCGCCTTTTTCTCTAAAGAACTGATGAACCTGTTCGTCCTGGGCGGGGAAGAAGACCTGCCGCTGGATGAAGTGACTGGCTCTTACGCCGGTGCTATGGGTCTGGGGCAGTTCATGCCCAGCAGCTATCTCGAATATGCCGTGGATATGGATGGGGATGGCCGGCGTGATCTGTGGAGTTCAATGCCGGACATTCTCGGCAGTGTGGCCAACTACCTGCACCGCCATGGCTGGGAGGCCGGACAGCCGATCACCTATCCGGCAATCGTCGCTGAAAGTGCAGACATGGAAAGAGTCACCCGGCGTGATTTAAAAGTGAAAACGCCGGTGTCGGAATTGGCACAGGCCGGGTTTACCTCCGCCGAACCTGTCAATGGTGACAGGCTGGCAGCAGTGACTCGCCTGGAAGAAGAGGATGGAAACCATTACTTCGTCACTTTCAAGAATTTCTACGTGATTACCCGTTACAACCGCAGCCCTCTTTATGCGATGGCTGTGTATGAGCTCAGTGAAGCCATCAGGAACGGATTCGAAGAGTGAAATTGATGCGTTACATGGGTGTGTTGCTGGCGTTGATCGCCTGCGTATGGCTGGTATCTTGCTCGGGCAAGTCGTCCAAACCCGCTGAACCATCCGACGGCCCTTCAACCAGCGACATCAAAGCCAGCGATGTGAAGGATGCTGTGCCGCGCGACGAGCCGCTTGCCCGTTACGGCAACCACTCGCCTTACGAGGTGTTCGGCAAAAAATATACCGTGATGAAAAGCAGCAAGGGCTATCACAAAAAGGGTACGGCTTCGTGGTACGGCAGTAAATTTCATGGCCGCAGAACATCCAGCGGTGAGCCCTATGACATGCACCTGGCTACAGCGGCACACAAATCACTGCCTCTGCCCACGTATGCTGAAGTGACCAACCTGGATAACGGCAAGAAGGTCATCGTCAAGATAAATGACCGCGGCCCGTTTAAGCATGACCGCCTGATCGACATGTCGTACGGTGCTGCATTGCGACTGGGCATGACCGGCACCGGAACCGCGCGGGTCGATGTCCGCGTCATTGATGGTTCATCCGGCGAATACGTCGCTGACCGCGCTGCACCTGTTGCTGATTCGGACGGAACAATGCTGCAGGCAGGGGCCTTTGGAAAACGCGAAGGGGCTGAAAAACTGGCCGGCCAATTGGAGCGTGCCCGCCTGAAACCGGTCACCATTAATGATAGTGGCAACCTGTTTCGGGTCTGGTTGGGTCCCTATGACAGCGCAGCCAAGGTAGAATCAGTTATCAGCAGGGCCATTGAACTTGGCTTTGAGCGCCCGCATACAGTCAAGCGCTGAGGGCGCTCTGCCTGCAGTAAACGGAAAATACGACCAAATTATGAAAATACTTCAACGATTTAGCCTTGTACTGGCCTTGCTGGCCGGTTGTGCCTGGACTTCTGTATGGGCACAAACCCCGGTCCTGAATTCAGCCAATAAGGCGCGCCCGGTCCCGGCGGCACCGCAACTGGGCGCCAGGAGTTACCTCCTGGTCGACTTCAACAGTAACCGTATCCTGGTTGAGCAGAATGCCGACATGCAGGTAGAACCGGCCAGTATCACCAAGTTGATGACGGCCTACGTGGTATTCAGTGAGTTAAGCCAGGGAAATATCACACTGGAAGAGACCGTGGAGGTCAGTGAGAGGGCCTGGCGTACCGGTGGTTCCCGCATGTTTATCGAGCCTGGTATGCAGGTCAGTGTGGAAGACCTGGTTCGCGGCATGGTCATTCAGTCCGGTAATGACGCCAGTGTGGCACTGGCGGAACATGTTGCCGGCAGCGAAGAGGCATTCGCAGATTTGATGAACCACTATGCCGAGTTGCTGGAAATGACAGGCACGAATTTCATGAATTCAACCGGCCTGCCTGATCCGGACCATTACACCAATGCACGCGATATCTCTAAATTGAGCATTGCCACCATCCGTGATTTTCCTGAGTACTATCCGTGGTACTCGGAGAAAGAATTCACCTTTAACAGCATCCGGCAGCACAATCGGAACACATTGCTATGGCGTGACCCGGCGATTGACGGTCTCAAAACCGGTCACACCGAAGCCGCGGGTTACTGCCTGGCGGCCTCGGCCAAGCGCGACGGCATGCGCCTGATAAGTGCAGTGATGGGTTCTTCTTCAGAGTCTTCGCGTGCCAGCGAAAGCCAGACCCTGCTGAATTACGGGTTCCGTTTTTTCGAGACCGTGCAGTTGTACCAGGCGGGTCAGGAACTGGCCACGGCGCGGGTCTGGAAAGGCCTTACCGAGCAAGTGGCGCTGGGTGTGGCAGACGAGCTTTTCGTGACCATCCCCAGGGGCCGCTATGACGACCTGGAGGCAAAGGTCGAGATGGAGCCGCAAATCAGTGCTCCGCTCGAAGCCGGACAGCTTATCGGCACCATTAAGGTACAGCTCGGAGATGAGTTAATCGCCAGCCGGGACCTGATTACGCTGGGTGCTGTTGAGGAGGCCGGGTTTTTCGGCAGTGCCTGGGACAGCATGAAGTTGTGGATGGACGGCTTGTTTGCCGGTGAAGAAAATGATGAAGCCACCGATGAA
>CAYUBS010000057.1:8566-12852 GCA_964443145.1 uncultured Wenzhouxiangellaceae bacterium
ACCGATGAAGGATGAGGAAAAAACCACGCTGCTGGAGTTCCCCTGCCGGTTTCCAATCAAGGCGATGGGCGAGAACATTGATGATTTTGAGTCGGTCGTAGCCGCCATCATTCTGTCCCACGCTGAGCTCTGGCCGGATGAGCCGGTGCGTGCTGTTCCCAGCGCGAAGGGTAATTATCTGGCCATCACCGCGGTCGTCGAGGCGCAGTCACAGCAACAGCTGGATGCGATCTACCAGGAACTCACGGATTGCAGCCAGGTCAAGATGGCTCTCTGAGACCCTCCGTGGCTTCAACTGACCGCATCACGCTACGGCGCCTGGGGCTGGCGCAATATGAACCAGTCTGGCGCGATATGCAGGCTTTCACAGACTCTCGTGACGAACACACCGACGACCAGTTGTGGCTGGTACAGCACCCTCCGGTTTTCACCCAGGGCCAGGCCGGTAAAGCTGAGCATGTGCTGGCGCCAGGTGATATCCCGGTCATCCAGGTAGATCGCGGCGGGCAGGTGACCTATCACGGGCCCGGCCAGATCGTGGCTTACCCCTTGGTGGACATCCGCCGTAAAGGCATTGGGGTGCGGGATTTTGTAAATCGCATCGAACAGGCCATTATCGACGTACTGGCCGGCTTCGGAGTACAGGGCGAGCGGCTTGCAGGGGCCCCGGGGATTTATGTGAAGGGCGACAAGATCGCCTCGCTGGGCCTGCGGGTGCGGCGCGGACGTACTTTTCATGGCATGGCATTCAACATCGACATGGATCTGGAGCCATTTCAACGGATCAATCCTTGTGGTTTTGCCGGCCTCAGGGTCACCCGCTTGTCCGACTTCACACCGGTTGATTTTGCCGATGCCGAACAGCGCCTGGTGGCCGGATTGGTGCAGCAATTGGGTTATAGTGGCATTGATGAACAGACATTGAACCGGGAATGAGAGCTTGAGCCAGACCGATAAATCAACCAGCGGCATACCGATAAAGATAGCGGGCTCGAAAGAGATGGGTGCAGACAAGATCGCGCGCAATACCGCCCGCTTTGATCCGGATGCACCGCGTCTGCGCAAGCCGCCATGGATACGAATCCGTCTGCCTTCCGGAAACGCCGTGGCCACACTGAAGGCCCGGCTCAGGCAGCGGGAACTGGTGACGGTGTGTGAAGAAGCCAGTTGCCCCAACATTCACGAGTGTTTTTCCAAGGGTACTGCTACTTTCATGATCCTTGGCGAAGTCTGTACGCGCCGCTGCTCTTTTTGCGATGTGGCGCACGGCCGCCCGTTGCCTCCCGACTTGAAGGAGCCGGAGCAACTCGCAAGCACCGTCAGGGACATGCGCCTGAAGTACATTGTTATTACTTCGGTCGACCGTGACGACCTGAGGGATGGTGGCGCCGGCCATTTTGCCGAGTGTATCGAGCGGGTGCGGGACGCCAGCCCCGGAATCCGGATTGAGGTCCTGGTTCCTGATTTTCGCGGTAAGGGTAAAGTCGAACGGGCGCTGGATATCCTGTCCGCTTCCCCGCCGGATGTGTTCAACCACAACCTTGAAACGGTGCAACCGCTTTATCGCAACGTACGGCCCGGTGCGGACTACCAGTGGTCTCTCGACTTGCTACAAAACTTCAAGACCCGTAATCCGGCCATCCCGACCAAGTCCGGCATCATGCTGGGCCTGGGCGAAACCCGTGACCAGGTGGACCAGGCACTGCGGGATCTGCGTGCCCACGATGTAGGCATGATTACCATTGGCCAGTATCTGCAGCCCACCGCCCACCACCACCCGGTGATGCGCTACTGGACGCCTGAGGAATTTGAAAGTCTGGCGGATTATGGTTACAGCCTCGGATTCAATCATATGGCTTCCGGCCCGCTGGTCCGTTCCTCTTACCACGCGGATCTCAGCGCAGAGGAGTCCGGCATCGTCTCCTTTGGTGAGCCGGACTGAACGGGTTGTCACGAAAATCGGGCCTTTCATCGCTTGTTTGAACCTTTTTTTGAACCTCTACGTTGTAAATTTTGTCTGAAACAGGCATAAATACCGGTTAGTCTGTTTGCAATTGTGCAAAAACGGCTGTTTTACGCTCAGCTTCTGGAGAGTTGGTTAGGTGAAAAGAATTCCTTTTATTACGATTTTATTGCTGATGGTTACGGTGGCTTTCGCCTCGGTGGATACAGATAGCGCGCTGAAAATAGAGCCGCAGCTGGACCATCGTTACGCAAGCAACATAGCGACCCGATTCCTGACCAATTACCACTACAAGCGCACGCGGCTGGATGATGAAATTTCCAGCGAGATTTTCGACCACTACTTCAAGTTACTGGATCCGAACCGGATTTATTTCCTGGCCGGCGACATCGAAGGGTTTGAGCGCTACCGTAACAGTCTGGATGATGCACTCAGGCATTCGGACCTGTTACCAGCTTACGAGATGTTCAATGTCTATATAGAGCGTGTGCAACAACGTGTGGTCTATGCGCGCGACCGGGTCCAGAAACCGTTCGACTTCAACGTCGATGAGCAGTATCAGTACGATCGTGAGGATGAGCCATGGGCGGTAAGCACGGCCGAGTTGGATGAGCTATGGCGCCAGCGTGTTAAAAATGACTACCTTCGCCTGTTGCTGACGGATAAAGAGCCTGAAGCGATTGTAGAGACGCTGACGGAGCGCTACGACAGCCTTGATCGGCGGATCAATGAATTGAATACGGAGGACGTGTTCCAGTTCTTTATGAATGCGTTCGCCCAGTCTATCGAACCACACACGGCTTACCTGTCACCGCGCAACTCTGAAAATTTTGAAATCTCGATGAGGCTATCGCTGGAAGGCATCGGCGCACTGCTGGGACGGGAAAACGAGTACACGACGATTTCAAGCGTCGTCCCCGGCGGGCCCGCCGAGCAGGATGGCCGTCTGAAAGCCGGTGACCGCATCACAGCTGTCGGGCAGGGTAATGACGGCAAGATGGTGGATGTCATCGGTTGGCGTATCGATGATGTAGTCGACCTGATCCGCGGACCGAAAGATACCGTGGTGCGGCTTGATGTACTTCCTGAAGAGGTCAGTGTCAGTACCCCACCTGACCTCATTGAGATCGTGCGCGACGAGGTGAAGCTTGAAGAACAGGCGGCAAAGAGTGAAGTGATCGAGATACCGGTTGAAGGTTCTGAAGGCGCCGTGGTTAAAATCGGTGTCATAGATTTGCCGGTGTTTTATATGGATTTTGCCGGCCGTGCGGAAAACAAACCGGACTATCGTTCCAGCACCCGGGACGTGCGCCGCCTGATTGGCGAACTGGAAGAGCAGGGCGTAACCGGAATCATCGTAGACCTCAGGAACAACGGCGGTGGTTCACTGCTGGAAGCAACGACACTGACCGGCTTGTTTATTGATACCGGTCCGGTGGTACAGGTACGCAACTCCAGTGGCCGGATCTCGCTCGAAGAAGACACCGATCCCGGCATGGCCTGGGAGGGCCCGCTGGCAGTGATGGTGAATCGCTACAGCGCTTCCGCCTCTGAAATTTTTGCAGCCGCCATCCAGGATTACGGGCGTGGTGTTGTCATAGGCGAGCCTACTTTTGGCAAGGGAACCGTACAGAGTCTGCTGGACCTGGATGACTATGCGCCTGCTGACAAAGACAGCATGGGGCAGCTGAAAATCACCATGGCCCAGTTTTTCCGTGTCAACGGCGGCTCGACCCAGAATCTCGGTGTAGAGCCGGATATTCGTTTCCCCTCGTTCGGTGATCCGCAGAAGTATGGTGAGCGTTCACTGGACAATGCCCTGCCGTGGACACGCATCGACGCCGCGCGATACCAGACCAGCGGTGACCTCAGCCAGTTGGTCGCCGTGGCGGACAGCCGCTATCAGGATCGTATACTGGACGATGAGGAATTCGGTTGGTTGATGAGCGATATCGACTCGTATAATGAACATGCCGACGAAACCAGCATTTCCCTGTTGGAATCCAAAGGCCGTGAGATGATCAAGGAAGACGAGGAAAAGAAAGCGGAACGCAAAGCCAAGAGGGGCGGTGACGATGGCCCGCTACTGGACGAAGGCAGCGAACTTGCAGCGCAGAACCCCGAACTCGGTGATTTCAGCGAGGATGACGCGTCCTCCGATGAAGAAGGCGAGGAAGAGGAAGACCCGGGTCCCGACCTGTTCCTGCGTGAGGCAGCCCGCATTGTTGCTGACCTGGTAGAGTTGGGGGCGGATCTTGATGCGCTGCAACAACAATACGCGCAGCTGGACCAGGAAACGGACGAAACCTCACAAATTCACTAG
>CAYUBS010000057.1:12952-17725 GCA_964443145.1 uncultured Wenzhouxiangellaceae bacterium
GAAGATACAATTTTTCCGAAAGCACCGCCGATAACGATACCGACGGCCATATCAACGACGTTGCCGCGCATCGCAAAATCACGAAATTCACTCATCATGCTCATGGGTCTCTCCTGGGGTTGTGCAAAATATGCATAACCATCATATATAAATTCATCACCTGATAAAATCAGCGCTTCATGTCCAGCCCACACATACTAAAAGTCGCGCTTCCGGTCCCCTTGCCGAACCTGTTTGACTACCTGGCACCGGACGGCCCCGGGATTCTGGAGGGTACACGGGTCCTGGCACCCTTCGGCCGGAGGAAGATGGTCGGCATCGTGGTGGGCCATGCAGACAGTAGTGACGTTCCCCAGGGCCGGTTGCTGGCGGTTTCAGAGGTGCTCGACGATGGCGAGCCACTGCTGGATGAAAAGCTGGTTGAGCTGCTCCGCTGGTGCTGGAAATACTACAAGCACGCACCTGGAGACGTCATCGCCAGCGCGCTGCCGCCCGCCCTGAGAAAGGCCAAGGGCAAGTTGCCTGATCCACCCCTGCGCTATCGGCTGTCCGCCGCCGGGCGGGAGCGCCTTGCATTGCCGGTTGGCCGCGCGCGGGTGCAATACCGCATGCTGGAGGCAATGGCTGAGCGACCTTTGGCTGCCGCAGAACTCGCCGGGATCGGCAGCCAGTGGCGTAAGACATTGGCTGCGCTGGTCAATGAGGACTGGGTTTGTTCAGAACCGGTTCCGCCCGTCCGTCCGCAGATTGAGCCGGGCCCGGAACTGATCCCTGAGCAGGCCAAAGCAGTTGAGCTGATGTCGGCACAATTGGAAGGGTTTTCCTGTCACCTGCTTGATGGTGTTACCGGCAGCGGGAAAACGGAAGTTTATATGCACTTGCTCGAACAGGTGCTTGGGGCGGGCCAGCAGGCGCTGGTGCTGGTACCCGAAATCGGCCTGACGCCACAGTTGCTGCGCCGTTTTCGTAACCGTCTCGGGCTGGACCCGGCAGTGATCCATTCCGGCAAAGCTGCAGGCGAGCGCCTGGGGGCCTGGGCTGCTGCACGGTCGGGCCGGGCGCCGCTGGTGGTTGGAACCCGATCAGCATTGTTTACGCCGATGCCACGCCTTGGGCTGATCATTCTCGATGAAGAGCACGATGCTTCGTTCAAGCAGCAGGATGGTTTCCGTTATTCCGCACGTGATATCGCGGTCAAGCGCGCGGCAGAACTGGATATCCCGGTTGTGCTGGGAAGTGCAACTCCTTCGCTGGAGTCGTTGAGTAACGCTGCCAGTGGCAAGTACCACTGGCACCGTTTGCGCGAACGGGCCACCCGCGCGGAACTTCCCTCCTGGCGCGTGCTGGATTTACGGCAGCAGAGCACGTTCCACGGCCTGTCGGTGATTGCACTGGAGGCAATCGAGGAAACCCTGGGCAGGGGTGAACAGGCCATGGTATTTCTAAATCGCAGGGGCTATGCGCCGGTGCTGATGTGCGAACAGTGCGGCTGGAGCGGCAGTTGCGAGCGTTGTGACGCCCACCTGACCTGGCATCGCAGCCAGCGGCGCCTGTGCTGCCACCATTGCGGTAGCCAGCGGCCGGCGCCAACACTGTGCCCGGAATGCCGCGCAGATGCGCTGATCGGAGCAGGAGAAGGCACCCAGCAACTCGAAGAGTCGCTGACTCAACGTTTTCCGGAAATTCCGGTGCTGCGCTTTGACCGTGACCGTATCAGCCGCAAGGGTGTGATGGACGAACAACTCGAGTACGTGCTCAAGGGTGAGCCCTGCCTGATGGTTGGCACGCAGATGCTGGCCAAGGGACATCATTTTCCAGGCGTCACACTGGTCGTCATCGTCAACATTGACCAGGCCCTGTATAGTGCTGACTTCCGCGCGCTGGAGCGGATGGGGCAGATGATCCAGCAGGTCGCGGGCCGGGCCGGGCGGATGGAAAAAGCCGGTACGGTAATCCTGCAGACCCTGCACCCGGAACACGCGGCACTGGAATTGCTTTTAAGTCGCGGTTATGAGGCTTATGCCCACTGGTTGCTGGAAGAACGTCAGCTGGCCGGGTTGCCGCCGGCGGGATACCAGGCGTTGCTCAGGGCCGAGGCGCACGAGCGCGCCGTGGCGGAGAGTTTTCTGTCAGAAGCAGTAGGTATATTTCCTGCAGGTGAAGCGCGCGTGTTTGGTCCGATGCCGGCCATTATGGAACGCGTTGGTGGGCGCTCACGCATGTACCTTGTGGTTCAGGGTAAGCATCGCAGTGGCCTGCACCACCAGGTCGACCGGTGGCTGCCGGAGATCCGTAAGTTGCCATCTTCACGGAAGGTCCGCTGGGCGATTGACATAGATCCGCAGGATCTTTAAATAATCTCTTTGCTGTGACCATTGACACTGACGTTTTTACCTCTATTTAGTAGACAGTATAAAAATCATGGAAGCAGGATCCCTTTATGGACCAGGTTGAAAACACAACAACAGTAAAATCCGCGCAGGAGCAGGCCGCTCACGACGCCTTTCAAGTACTCAATAAGGCAGCAAACGAACTGATTATTGGCCAGGAGCGGTTGATGGCGCGTTTGTTGATCGCCCTCTTGAGCAACGGCCATTTATTGGTCGAGGGTGCTCCCGGCCTGGCCAAGACAACGGCCATCAAGGTTATCGCGGAACGCATCGAGGGTGATTTCCACCGCATTCAGTTCACGCCGGACTTGCTGCCTGCCGACCTGACCGGTACGGAAATCTATCGCCCGCAGGAAGGTAGTTTCGAGTTTCAGGAAGGCCCGATCTTCCACAACCTGATCCTGGCGGATGAGGTCAACCGTGCACCGGCCAAGGTACAGTCGGCGCTGCTGGAAGCAATGGGTGAGCACCAGGTGACGGTCGGCAGGGTGACCTACAAGCTGCCCAAGCTGTTCCTGGTCATGGCTACCCAGAACCCGATCGAGCAGGAAGGTACCTACCCCTTGCCTGAAGCACAGCTGGATCGTTTCCTGATGCATGTTGCGATTGGTTACCCGGATGCAGCATCGGAAAAGAAAATCCTCCACCTGGCGCGCCGACAGGCCATTGATGAACTCGGCGAAGTACCGGCTGCGCCGGTGCTGGTGACCCAGGAGCAGGTGTTCACGGCGCAGAAAGGCGTGCTCGGAATGTACATGGCGCCTGCACTGGAAGAGTATATCGTTCAACTGGTGCTGGCTTCGCGTGAACCCGGAAGCTGGGATGAAGAGCTCTCACGGCTGGTCAGCTATGGCGCCAGCCCGAGGGCGACTATTGCCCTTGACCGCTGTGCCCGGGCCCGGGCCTGGCTGGACCAGCGTGATTACGTTTCGCCGGATGACGTCCACGCAATGATTCATGACGTCATGCGACACAGGGTGTTGCTTTCATACGAGGCAGAAGCCGACGGGGTCACGGTGGACCAACTGGTAGACCGCTTGCTGGACCTGGTTCCGGTACCTTAGGTTGCCCAGCGTGAACCCCGGTCAGGATCGTCCACAGCAAGGGGACGGTATCCACCTCACAGCTGCCGAGCTGATTGCTTTGCGTCCCCGCTGCCAGGCCTTGCGCCTGCCGATGCGCCAGGCCGCCGCGTCAGCCCTGGCAGGCGCCTATCGTTCGCGTTTCCGCGGGCGGGGTGTGGATTTCCTCGAGTCTCGAAATTATCTGCCGGGCGATGACATCCGGAATATGGACTGGCGTGTCACAGCGCGCACCGGCAAAGCACACACCAAGGTATTCCAGGAAGAACGCGAACGGCCGGTGTTGATCGTACTGGATGCGAGTCCAAGTCTGTATTTTGGCACCCGCCAACGGCTCAAGTCGGTTGCGGCGGGCCAGATGGCTGCGGCCATCTCCTGGGCCGCGATCCGGCGCGGGGACCGCGTTGGGGGGTTTCTGTTTGCCCCCGGAAGGCACCGTGAGTTGCGCCCGGCCGGAGGGCGTCGTGGCGCCATGCGCATGATCCAGGGGCTGGTGGACTGGCTGGTGCCCGGACAGCCGGAATCTGTCGAAACGGAACCTATGTCGGTAGCTCTGGAGCGGGTCAGGCACACGGTTCGTCCCGGCAGCCTGGTGGTTATCATCAGTGATTTTTTCAGGATGGACGAAGACTGCAACAGACATCTCTCGCGCCTGCGCCAGCATAACGACGTGATTGGTTGCCAGGTGTTGGATGCCGCCGAGTACCGGCTGCCAGAAGGGCGCTACCCGATCAGTGACGGCGAGCAGGCCACGCTGCTGGACATGGGCCAGCGGGAATCGCGTAGCCGCTACGATGCGATGGTATCGAGTCACCTGGAGGAGCCGCGCCGAATGTTCCGCAAACACCAGTGCGGCTGGTTGGTTCTGAATACAGATGATGACCCGGTAGACGTGCTTGGCCGCGAACTCCGTGTTCTCGTCGGGCGCCCCTCCTGAGTAACGATGATGAATGCCGACGGCTCACAATTACTCGACCAGTTACAGGGCATCCATACGGCAGGCCAGCCGATCTGGTGGCCGCCTGCTCCTGGCTGGTGGCCGTTGGCGCTGCTGTTATTGTTGATCCTTGCGTTTGCGCTTCGAAAGCTTCTGGGCTGGAGGGTCGTGCAACGTCGTCGCAAGGGTTGGATTCAGGCGCTGGAAGCACTACGCCTGGAGCATGATCCTGCGCAACAGCCGCATGAGTTCCTCGCGGGTATCAATCGCCTGTTCCGCGCCGTCGCGGTCAGGGCTTTTCCCGGCACGGCCTGTGCCCGCCTGCAGGGCCGGGAGTGGGTTGGATTCATCGCGTCATTGCTGC
>CAYUBS010000058.1:0-17564 GCA_964443145.1 uncultured Wenzhouxiangellaceae bacterium
GGATCTTGATATCGTTGATCACCACCCGGCCACCTGAAGTTTGTATCTGAGAGGCTATTGCTGCCGCCAGAAAGACGGTCATTACCAGGACCAGCAGCAGTCGATTATCGGGGCCTTTCAGCATTTTCATGCTCGGTTTTTTTTACCCGCCAAAGATAACATTTTCCTATACAGATACACGTCATTTGATTTTTCAGAAAAGTTGTTATGGTGACACTGATGCCCATGGAGAACGTGATGAGATTTTCGCAAATACCACTGGTTTTTCTTCCGCTTGTTCTGTCGCTGGCCGCTGCCTCGTGCACACCCGTTACCGAACCGCACAGCGCGTCCATTTCCGGCGGCGTTTATTTTGATTGCGATAAAAACGGGGAATGCGACAAAGAAGAGTGCGGCATCGAAAACATGCCGGTCCGCCTGTATTCCGGAGCCTGTGGAGAAAACCTTCTGCAAACCCATTTGACCAGTGAACTGGGAAAATTCCAGTTTTCAGATCTCGAGCCCGGGGAGTATTGCGTCTTTCCAGATTTCGAGATGATCATGTGTGGTTACGCCGGAAACTTTCCCACCACGAAAATCTCGCGGCCGGTTACGCTGGAAAGCGACACAAAAGCAGATCTGGTCTGGTTTGGTTTTGGAAAGCTATCCGGCGAACAGGAACCCTGAAGACGCACCTGGCCGGGCTTAGGTTTCAATCAAGTCAAACGCATTACGTAGGCGGTCGGCCAGGACATTCATCACGTGTATTGCGAATTCAGGCACATGCTGCAATAAGGACTCGAAACTGCTCTGATCGATTACGGCAAGCTGGCAATCCGTTGTGGCTGTTACGGTCGCGCTGCGAAGGCCTGCACTGATAAGGGCCATCTCACCCACCATTTCACCGGCAGAAGCTGTCGCAATAATCCTATTCTTGAGTGCAATCGAAACTTCACCTTTCATCACAATGTACATGTGATGCCCTTTCTTGCCCTCCATAATGATGACGGATCCGGCAGGAAAAGCTGAGATATCTTCCGAGTCTTTAAATACTTCCAACAAGTCCATAAAGCCAATCCTACATGAGAATAATCACGCGCGGGTCGCGGCGTTTTCTCATTTGTTGTCAGTTTGCGGAAATTTGTGAGCTGATAAACGTATCGACCGAGCGTAAACGATTTGCCAGTACCGACATCACATGGAATGAGAATTCAGCATCGTCTCCGGCAATTTTCCTGAGTTGCTCACGGTTCAGGCGGGCCAGCCTGACCGAGGTCCGCGCAGTCGCCGTTGTATTACGAGTGGCACCATCGAACATGGCCATTTCGCCAATGACGCCACCTGCCCTCTCAACACCCAGAGGTTTGCCGTGGAGGCTGAGATCGACATCTCCGGATAAGATCACATACATGACATCAGCCGGGGCCTGTTCTGAAAAAATCACAGTCCCGGCCGTCAGGTTGACCGTGTCCCCCCAATCACCGAACAATTCAAGAATTCTCATGGCACTTCACCTTGTCGCGTTGCACTTCTATTTTACGCCAGAATTAGCCCGATGGGACCGGTTGTTAGAATTCCATGGAATTATCTGCCAGATTAGCAGTAGAATAATTTTCCTTTTTCGGCATCCAGTTCGATGATAAACGACAAAAACCACAGCACGCCCACTCAAAGCCCGATGATCAGCATCGGCCCCAGGGTTCGGAAATCCCCGTATTTCGATGCGACGATACGTTGGGGCGCGAAAGCGTTCACGATCTACAACCACATGTATATGCCGACCCACTATGGTGACCCGGTTGCTGAATACTGGAGCCTGGTGAACGACGTGACGTTGTGGGATGTTTCCTGTCAGCGACAAATCGTGATCCGAGGTCCCGAAGCAAAACCATTTATGGAACTGCTGACACCGCGCAACCTTGCAAACTGTCGCTCTGACCGCTGCATGTATGTGGTCCTTACTGATAACGATGGTGGGATCATCAATGACGCTGTTTTGATGCACATGGATGAGAATGAGTTCTGGTTATCACCCGGCGATGGCGATGTCATGCTTTGGGCCCAGGGTATCGCCGCTCAATCCGGGATGGATGTCGAAGTGCTGGAGGGTGACATCTGCCCACTGCAATTGCAGGGCCCGAAATCTCCACACGTGGCCTATAAGCTATTCGGACAGGCGGCTTTGGACATGGGTTATTTCCATGTCATCGAGACGGAACTCAACGGGCTCAAGCTGGCCATCAGCCGAACCGGCTGGAGTGGTGAGTTGGGCTACGAGCTTTATCTCAAAGACCACATCCATGGCAACGAGCTATGGGACACGGTGATGTCGGCCGGCGAGGAATTCGGAATCGTACCGGCAGCCCCTAATACGATTCGTAGCATTGAAGGGGGGTTGCTATCCTATTTTTCTGACATGCGTCGCGAGGACAACCCATACACTTTTGGCCTTGACCGCCTGGTAGATCTGGACAAGAAGGCAGACTTCCTGGGCCGCGAAGCCTTGCGGAAGATCCGGGACGCGGGCAATATTCGCCGGCTCGTCGGAATCGAGATAGACGGCGACCCGATCAGTCACAATGAGAGCTTCTGGCATATCATTGAAAACGGCGAACGGACCGGACACGTCAGTCGCTGCGTCTGGTCGCCCCGCCTGGAAAAGAATATCGGTTGGGCCAATGTATCGGCGGAATCAACGGCACCGGGTTCACAACTGGGTGTAGCCTGTCCTGACGGACTGCGTAATGCAGTGGTAGTGGAAACACCGTGGTTTCCGGCCGAGAAAATCATTCCCCCGGGAATAGCGGAACGCTGAAAAAGGAAACGGCAAATGGCCAAGATCAGAACCTACAACCTGGACACTCTATCCCTGCATGCCGGCCAGCGGCCCGACCCCACAACCGGTGCCCGGGCGACACCTATTTACCAGACCGCATCTTATGTCTTCAAGGACACCGACCACGCGGCATCCATCTTCAACATTGAACGCACCGGTCACGTTTATTCGCGGATTTCCAACCCGACCAATGCGGTTCTGGAAGAGCGCATCAGTGCCCTGGAGGGAGGTGTCGGCGCAATCGCCACGGCCAGCGGCCAGGCAGCCATGCACCTGGCTATCGCTACCCTGATGGGTGCAGGATCACACATCGTTTCCTCGCAATCGTTGTATGGCGGAACCCATAACCTTCTCGCCTACACCCTGCCCCGCTTTGGAATAGAAACTACGTTTGTCGATCCACGCGACCCCGAAGCCTTCCGGGCAGCCATCCGGCCCGAGACCCGGCTTGTGTTTGGTGAAACGCTGGGCAACCCGGGGCTCGAGGTTCTGAACATACCCGCCATAGCAGAGGTGGCACATGAGGCCGGTCTGCCACTGATGATCGACTCGACTTTCACCACACCCTGGCTTTGCCGGCCTTTTGAACAGGGTGCTGATATCGTGATGCATTCCGCTACCAAGTTCCTTAGCGGGCACGGCGTTGTGATCGGCGGCTTGCTGGTCGATAGTGGCGCGTTCGATTGGGAAGCCTCCGGCCTGTTCCCAACACTGACGGAACCCTATGAGGGCTTTCATGGTATGGATTTTGCCGAGGAGTTCGGTCCGGCTGCGTTCATCACACGGGCCCGCAAAGAGGGGGCTCGCGATTTTGGGGCCTGCATGAGCGCCATGACCTCTTTCCTGATCCTCCAGGGATTGGAAACACTGCCATTACGCATGCAGAAACACGTCGACAACACGCGCAAACTGGTTGAATTTCTGTCGCAGCATGAAGCCGTTGACTGGGTGGTATACCCGGAGCTTGAAGAGCATCCGGATTTTGAATTGGCAAAAGAGTTGTTGCCCAAAGGTTCAGGCGCCGTTTTTACTTTCGGTGTCAAAGGCGGGCGGCTTGCCGGGCAAAAATTCATCGAAAAGCTGGAACTGGTCTCGCACCTGGCCAACATCGGTGATGCAAAGTCGCTGGTTATCCACCCCGCAAGTACCACACACCACCGCATGGACGCCGCTGCTCTGGAAGCTGCGGGGATCACTGAAGGCCTGATCCGTATCTCAGTGGGCATCGAAGACATCGATGACCTGACAGAGGATATCGGGGCAGCATTGAAGGCGTCACAAAAGGCATAGGACGGAAAAAATGCAGCTGAAAATCAATGGCCACGGAGTCTTCGTGGCGACGGGAAATCGCGAACCTGACCCTGACAAGGAAACCGTGTTATTTCTGCATGGCACCGGCCAGGACCATACCATTTGGGTGTTACCCACACGTTACTTTGCGCGGCATAACCGCAATGTACTGGCAGTGGATTTACCGGGGCATGGGCGCTCTGAAGGTGCCCCCCTTCAGTCCATTGAGGAAATGGCGGACTGGGCGATCGAAGTGCTCGATACCCTGGGGCTTTCGAGTTCCGCGTTTGTCGGCCACAGCCTCGGTTCGCTGGTTGCAATTGCGGCAGCGGCACGACACCCGCAGCGGGTAAGGTCGCTTGCCCTGGTGGGAACAACGGTCCCCATGCCGGTTTCAGGATATTTACTCGACCAGGCCAGGGAGAACAAACACGTGGCCATTGAAATGCTGAATTTCTGGGGGTTCAGCAAATCCGCGCAGTTGGGCGGCAATGCGACACCCGGCAATTGGATGCTGGGTAGCGGTTTGCGGCTGATGGAGAAAGCCCGGCCGGGAGTGATTTATACCGACCTGAAAGCCTGTAACGAATATATCGAGGGAATGGAGCACGCAAGCACCGTAAAGTGCCCTGCTCTTTTGATTCTGGGTGAGCGTGACTTACTCACGCCCGTGCGCTCTGCAATGAAGGTAGCCGAAATGATACCCAACGCCGGGAAAGTTGTGCTGGAGGGCTCCGGCCATGCGCTGCTGGCCGAACGGCCTGACTCTGTTTTGGACCAATTGATTACGGTGGTATAAAAACGAAGGGCCTACTCCCCAGTGGGGAGCGGACCCTTCTTTATCTGCCTAGCGGCCTTCTTCGGCTTGCTTGAGAAATTTCTCGGTTAACTTGTCTACCGACCAGGAATCGGGCCGCTGGCTCGGCGGATACTCCTGGAAGGTCTGCAGGAACTGTCCTGTCATAGCCAGACCCATGTACACATGCGGCGCTTTGTCGATCATCCAGTCCCAGTACGTATTGGAATTTTGATCGGCCCGCTCGAACGGATCACGGCGCAGGTTAAAAACTTTGGGAAGCCGGAGCACAACCATCGGCTCAGCCCATAGCGCCATGGTCTTGGCACGTTGCTCTGCATAGACCATTTTCCAGTCACCTACACGCACACCCACCGGCATTCCTTCGTCATCAAGATAGTGGAACAGCGGGCGTGGGCCACTCTCAGTTTTACCCGTCAGGTAAGGCAAAAAGTTGTAGCCGTCCAGGTGCACCCGGTATTTCTTGCCTTCGATTGTTTCACCTTCTTTCAATTTGGCGACAATATCCGGCTCGCCGGCAGCGGCCAACAGGGTTGGCACCCAGTCGAGGTGACTCATGATCTCATTGGATACGGTGCCTGCAGCAATCTTGCCCGGCCAGCGAACCATAGCCGGTACGCGGTACGCCCCTTCCCAATTGCTGTTCTTCTCACTTCGATAGGGGGTGATGCCTGCATCGGGCCAGGTGTTGAAATGCACACCGTTGTCGGTGGAATACATGACGATCGTATTTTCAGCGACGCCGAGCTCGTCCAGTTTCTGCAGTAACTTACCAACAGTCTCGTCGTGCCCCATCATCGTATCGTTGTAAGGACCCTGGCCTGAGCGCCCGCGGTCAGATGCCTTGGTATGTGTACGGAAATGCATATGGGTTGCATTGAACCAGACGAAAAAAGGCTTACCCTCTGCATTTGCACGATCGATGAAGTCCAGGCCGGCAGCCAGAAACTCTTCATCGACGGTTTCCATGCGCTTGCGGGTCAGTGCACCAGTATCTTCGATCCGCCCATCCGCATAGGAATGAATGACCCCACGCGGACCGAATTTGGCTTTAAACCAGGGCTGTTGCGGGTAATCTTCATCTTCCGGTTCTTCTTCCGCATTGAGGTGGTAGAGGTTGCCAAAAAACTCGTCGAAGCCATGAGCGGTAGGCAGGTATTCATCCTTGTCACCCAGGTGGTTCTTGCCAAACTGGCCGGTTGAGTATCCTTCTGACCTCAACAATCTAGCCAGCGTTACATCCCTGTCCTGCAAACCAAGCTCGGAGCCGGGCAACCCGACCTTGCTGAGTCCGGTGCGCAGCGGCGACTGCCCGGTAATGAAGGACGAGCGACCGGCTGTACAACTTTGATCACCATAGTAATCGGTGAATCGCATGCCCTGATCCGCGATGCTATCAATATGGGGTGTGCGATAACCCATAGCGCCGTCGTTGTATGCACTCAGATTGTAGACGCCAATGTCATCGCCCCAGATGATCAGGATATTCGGCTTTGCTGACTGCGCATACGCTGCATTCGAGAACATCAAACAAAGCGTGAACATGACCAGAGAAAACGGTTGGTTCAGTTTTCCATTCATCCTTAATTTCATTTTCACTTGCCTCCTTACTTAAGTTCCCGCCGAAGGATTTTACCTACAGCGGATTTAGGCAGTTCTTCAAGAAACAAAACCTGTTTGGGCACCTTGTAGCCCGCCAGTCGTTCACGGCAAAAAGCGCGCACGTCATCCTCGTCAATCGATGCATCTGATTTGACCACAAACAGTTTCACGGCCTCACCCGTCGCTTCGTGTAGCACGCCTACACAGGCTGATTCAATCACACCCGGCATACCGGCAACGGCTTCTTCAATTTCGTTCGGGAATACGTTGAAACCGGACACCAGGATCATGTCCTTTTTACGATCGACAATGCGGAAATAGCCATCGGGTTCCATCACCGCTATATCACCGGTTTTGAAGTAGCCGTCCGCCGTCATCACCTCCGCCGTGGCCTCCGGCTGCCGCCAGTAACCAGACATGATTTGTGGTCCCTTCGCACACAGCTCACCCGACTCACCTTGTGGTACTTCATTTCCATCATCATCCCTCAGGGAAATATCTGTCGAGGGCACGGGTACTCCGATCCCGGGCCGGTAGCCGGGTACCGTAAGCAGATTAACCGTCAGGACCGGTGAAGTTTCTGACAGTCCATAGCCTTCCTTGATGTAACGCCCGGTGAGGTCTTTCCATTTTTGTGAAACGGCCTGCTGAACCGGTGCTCCTCCGCCCATGGGTATCTTCAAACCGGAAAAATCGATATCACTGAAGCCGGGGGTATGCAGCAATCCAACATAAAGCGTGTTGACCCCGGTAAATATGCTGGGCCGGGTGACCGCCCATGTCTTGACGAAGGATTCCATATCGCGTGGATTCGCCACCAGGACATTTTTGCCGCCAAGTTTGAAGAAGGCCAGCGTATTCACCATCAATGCGAAAATGTGGTACATCGGTATGGCGGTGAGCACCACTTCTTCCCCTTCGTCGATCATTCCACACGAAATGGCCTCGAACTGCTCAATGTTTGCAAGCAGGTTTCCGTGTGTCAGCATGGCGCCCTTCGACAGGCCGGTTGTACCCCCGGTGTACTGCAGAAACAGCAGATCCTCTTTATCCTGTTGCGGTTTGACGAACTCCAGATCTGCACCCCTGGCGAGGGCATCGGTGAAAAGCACTGTGTCCTGTAGCCGCGGATCCGCCAGCGGTGAAGGCAGGCCCAGGTTGACCAGGTCATCCAGTCCGAACACGATGACATTTTTCACCGGGGTGTGTTCGATCACCTCTGCGAAGGTTGCCGTAGAGCCGGAAAAAATGATGATGGTATCGGCATCCGCATCCCTGAGTTGATGCTCAAGTTCGCGTGGTGAATACAGCGGGTTGACATTGACCTGCACAGCCCCGGCTCTTATTACTCCAAACATACCCACGGCGAATACCAGGGTGTTCGGAGCCATCATCGCAACCCGGTCGCCCTTTTTGACGCCCAGTTCATTTTGCAGATAGGCTGCAAAATCCCGTGACAGCCGGTCAACCTCAGCAAAGGTCAGTTCGGCGCCAAAGCTGCTGTATGCAACTTTGTCATTGAAGGTCCTTACTGAATTCTCGAACAACTCAGTGATTGAACCATTGCTGGAAAGATCGATATCGAAAGGGATTTCAGGTGGGTAGATTTGCTGCCAAATACGTTCTGCCATAGAGATTCCTCAGAGGTTTATTGGTGCCATGAAAATAGCATATTTAATAACGGCCCCAACAGGGGCCGTTATTAAAAACCCGGCTAAAAATCAGATGGGTTGTTCGCCTGACTCCAGCTTCAGCCGCTCCGAATCGACTTCGTGTTTGCGGTATTTATCAATCGGTATCAGGAAGTGAACCAGCGCAGGTAACAGGATCAGAGCGCCAAACATATTCATCACGAACATGAAGGTCAGCATCAGGCCCATGTCACCCTGGAACTTGATTGGGGACCACAACCAGGTCGCCACGCCTATGGCCAGTGTAAGGCCGGTAAATGAGACGGCCTTGCCGGTGGTCTTGAGGGTTTCGAAATAGGCGTCCTGCAAACTGAGTCCCCTGTATAGGTAGGTCTCAAGTTTGCTGAAAATATAAATGCCGTAATCCACACCGATACCCACACCCAGGGCGATCACAGGCAGTGTGGCGACCTTGACCCCGATACCCAGGAAGGTCATCAGGGCCTGGCCCAGCACAGAAACCAGGGCCAGCGGAAGAATGATGCACAGAACCGCCCGGATCGACCGGAACGCCAGCAGCACCAGCAAACTGACCACTCCATACACCAAGGCAAGCATTTTATACTGGGCCCTGCTGACGACATCGTTGGTCGCAGCTTCGATACCGGAATTCCCTGCCGCCAGGACGAAGCGAACATCCCCCGTATCATATTCTTCAATGAATTTTTTCACTGCGGCCGTCACAGTCAGCAGGGTTTCGGCCTTGTGATCCTCTAGAAAAATCATCACCGGCACCAGGTTACAATCTGCATTCATCAGGCCCGGCGGCATCTCTTTGCCACTCACGGACCCATTTAGCACCCATTGATTTCGCGTGACCGTTGCCCACTTGGGATTGCCCTCGTTGTTACCGGCAATCGCCCGCTTCGAGGCATCGATCAGTGAAATAGCTGACTGAACTCCAGGCACGTCGGTCATGACCCATTCAAACAAATCAACGGCGGCATACGTTTCATAGGTAACGCACTGCATATCCGCCGTCTGGACCATGACGACAAACACGTCCGTGCTAGCCGTGTAATTGTCCACCATGAACTTGTTGTCCATGTTGTAGCGGGAATCCGCCCGAAGTTCGGGAGCGCCGGCATCAAGATCACCGATCTTCAGATCCTTGCCGTACCAGATGCCGAAAATGAATGCAGCACCCGCGAGAACGACCAGCACCCGGGCCACAGAGGGCCGCGTATAGACGGTCGATACTTCACATAGCTTGTGGTATGCACCGCTGTTCTCAAATTTCTTCATCCTGCGGACCGCGCTCTGACCAATTCCAAGGTATGACATCAACACGGGGAGAAGAATGAGGTTGGTCAGGATCACCACCATGACACCCACACTAGCCGCGATCGCCAGGTCTTGAATCACCTGGATCTGAATCACCATGAGGGTCGCGAAGCCGATCCCATCTGATATCAAGGCAGTCAATCCTGGAACATAGAGTGATCGGAATGCAAAGCGGGCTGCGTACTCATTGTCCCTGCCTTCTGATTTACCATGCATGATGGCGTTGATCATTTGCACGCCATGACTCACACCAATCGCAAACACAAGGAACGGGATCAGCATGGAATACGGATCCAGGCCATAGCCCAGCACTTTCAGTAAACCAACCTGCCAGGCAACGGCAATCACGGAACAAGTCACTACAATCAGTGAACTGCGAATACAGCGCGAATAGATATAAAACAGGACCAGTGTGATACCGATAGCCAAAAGGAAGAAAAACGCAACCTGCCCGGCACCATCGATCAGGTCACCCATGACCTTGGCGAAGCCGGTCATGTGTATCTTGGTTTTATCGTTTTGATACTTGTCGCGAACCAGTTCCTCAAGTTGCACAGAAATGGCGCCAAAGTTCAGAGGTTCGCCGGTTTCAGGATGTGTCTCCATCAACGGAGCGACGATGATGGTTGAACGGAAGTCATTGGCGACCAGGTTGCCTACCTGACCCGATCTCATGATATTTGCGCGTACCTGCCGCAGGCTTTTTTCAGAACCGTCGTAGTCATCCGGCACCACCGTGCCACCGGTGAACCCTTGCTCGGTTACTTCACCCCAACGGACATTGGGCGTCCATAACGATTTGACCCCGGAACGGCCGACACCCGGAATGAAGAATACTTCGTCGCTGATCTCCCGAAGCGCCTGCATATATTCCTCGGTGAAAATGTCACCTTCGGTGGTTTCTACTGCAATACGCACTGAGTTTCCGAGACCGGACAGTTCGTCCTTACGTTCGATGTAGGCCGCGATATAGGGATGCTTGATGGGTACCATTTTCTCGAAGCTGGCATCCGGGCGCACTTTGATCGCTGCTGAGACCAGGTATACAGTGACCAGGAAGAAAACCAGGACCACCCACATTCTTTTTCCGAAGATAAACCGCTCTACTATGGACTCGGCTCCCAGGAAAGCGTGCTCCATTTCATCGATGGCGCCTTTCACGACATTTTCAGTTTGCTGTTCGCTCATCGTGCCCGCCTCATTGTTCTTCAGAATGGGCTGCCAAAGGCATGCCCGTGTCATCGACTTTGCGGACTCCACCCAGCCCCGCGATCAGGATCTTTCCATCGCTCAGCTGTGCCATGCCCGAGATCACCTGGCGGTCCGGGTTTTTTGCACGGCTGAATGACTGTTCATCCGGTCCACGCGTGAGGATGACCCCACCCGACCCGCCCAGCAGAACCGTTCCATCTTCGAGCAAAACACCACTCATCAGGGTAATTGTTGTGCCGGAATCCACGGACTCCCAGGATTCCCCTTTATCCATTGAGCGAAACAGGTTACCGCGCAAACCGTAGGCCAGTAGTTCATAGCTATCCGGCCCATCCGGAACGATCACGAGACCGTAAAAAGAGCCGTCGTATCCGGGCTCCAGCGTATCCCAACTTTCACCGCCATCATTTGAGCGGTAAACAAATCCCGATTCACCGGCGATATATAACGTTCCATCGGGCGCGGGAACGATTTGATTCAGATGGAAGGCTTCTGCGTTATCCATCCGGTCTGAAACCAGCTCCCAATTTTGTCCGCCGTCGGGGGTATGGAGCAACATGCCGTAGGAGCCGATCACAAAGCCTTCCTGCTCGTTGCGAAACCAGACATCAAGCAAGGGGCGTACAGGTCCCGCTGATGTATCGTCCATTGCGCCTTCAAGCATGAACTCCGCTTCCTCCAGCATGAACTCCGCGTCTTCCATTTCAGCCTCGTCAGGGTTTTCCTGAATTTCCAGAGCTTCAAGCTGGTCCCGGTATTGCCCCACGATACGTTCGGCAACGGTCAGAATTTGCTCGTTCAACTGATGCCCATCCAACTGCTTCTGCCAGGTCTTACCCCCATCATTGGAATGCAGGATCAATCCGTCATGACCCACCGCCCAACCGGAATCCGGAGTTGGAAAATGAACCCCGGTCAAAGCGACCGATGCCGGCACCTCCGCCTGCACCCAGGTTTCACCGTTGTCGTCAGAAACGACAATGACACCGTGTGTTCCCACTACAACGGTTGAATCATCACCACGGGCCGACACATCAAGTAACAAAGCCCGGGTGGCCGCCCCGTTTGGTACAGCCGGCATTTCGAGTAAGTCTATGGCAAATGCCGGAGAAACGAATCCAGTGACCGCAACAGTAAGAAGTACGAGCAGTCGATTAAGAAAAACCGATTTCATCATTGAGAGGTTCCGATGCAGAAATTGCGAAAATCAGGGTATAGCATACAGTGAAAAATATGCCAGGGACCAGTCGAAAACCGGCCCCTGGCATATCGAAAAGTTTTACTTTTTACCAAGGCGCCTAAGTGCACTTGTATCGTAATCGCGTCTCTTCATGGTCAAGTCGAAGATGTAGGGTGACTTCTCTTCATTGGTCAATCCCAGCGTCAGGTAGCGGCCATCGTCAAGATCCATCAGAGTTTCGACCGTGATCCAGGGAACGTCAACCGTGTAGTACTGGATACCATGAGCTTCACCGATGCGCCAGAGTTCACCCTTGCCATCGTACTGGTCTTTGACAGAAATCTGCCAGGTGTCCTCGTCAATGAAGAAAACGCGCTTGGCATAAATGTGCCGCGAACCATCTTTCAGGGTAGCCTCGATTTCATAGACACGATGCAGTTCGTACCGCGCGTATTGCTGGTTAATGTGACCTTTGCCATGGATTTCTTTATAGCTGAGATCCGGGGAGGCCAACTGGTAAGCATTGTAAGGAATATACATCTCCTTTTTACCAACCAATTTCCAGTCGTAACGGTCAGGAGAGCCGTTGAACATGTCAAAATCATCCGCGGTGCGCGTACCGTCCGAACCCTGCCCGGGGCCATCGTAAGCCACCTGTGGAGCACGGCGCACGCGGCGTTGGCCCGCGTTATAAAGCCAGGCACGACGCGGATCGGCTTGCTGATCGACGGTCTCATGCACCAGCAACACCGTTCCGGTCAACTGCGGTGGTGAGTGAATGGCGTAGGTAAAGTAGATCAGGACATTCCGGTCTTTCTCGGGATCCTTGCCACCCTCTAAAAACTCCGGCCAGGTGAACGTATCGGTAATTTGAACGGGCACGAAGGCACCGCTGGACTGGACCGGCACCTGTACATAAGTCCGCTCTGCCGAACCGCCGCGATAACGGGTCAGGTGATTCCAAAGCATTTCATAGGGGCCATCAGGCATGGGGAAAGCCTGGGCAACACCGAAATCGACCACACCATTACCGTCATTGACCAACTCTGCAGTCAACGCATTCTTTCCGACATCTACATAAACCTTGTCGGGTAATGCCGCTGTGCGTCGTGTCGTGTAGACCGGCATTGTGTAGTCGGGGTATTTGTTGAACAACGCAACCTGACCGGGCGAAAGATTGGCAGCGTACTGGCTGACGTTTTCCGCGGTGATCGTGAACAAAGGACGGTCGTCCGGGAATGGATTCACCAGGTGCTCACCCGCAACGTAATTGGCGGGAGGATCGGTTAACCCACCGGTCCATTCGGGGATGGTTCCATCTGCATTACCGGCTCTTTCTGAGCCCATCGGGGTCAGGTCTGTTTCCAGGCGTGCAAGTTCCGACTCCGGAACTTTTGCAGAAATACTGCCCACGCTGAGCGCCAACGCCGCACAAAGTGCAGCTTTCGTATAAATGTTATTCATATCCTGTAACTCCTCAAGCTGATAGCGTGATCAGAAATCCATTGAAAAAGTGATCGAGTAGAAGTCCCGGTCAGTCTGCGTATTCGCGTAACCACCCATGAACCAGGTGTAAGCCACCTTGGCGCGATACTTGGTCAGGTAGTTTGCGCCAAGACCAACACCGAATGCCTTGCGGCCGTCGATAAATGTAGGTGTCGGCGACGTACCGTTAACGTCCTGAGACCATGCAATGCTGGGTGTCAGTTCAACACCGGCGAATACATTGGGATAAGCGGCCGATGCACGTATGCGATAGCCCCATGAGTTCGAGGTGACAAAACCTTTATCACTGGCGCCGCCCAGATTGACCGGAGCCCCGAATGCCGGATTACGTCCATAAGGCATGGTGCTGATTGCCGGAAGGTCATTGACCCCGATCCAGGCTACCTCACCGATCAGGGTAACGCGCTCAGAACCCAATCCCTGGTCCCAGAAGTAAAGCGCGGTGGTCTGTGCCTGGGTCACATCGAAGCGATCCCAACCCCGGGCAAGTCCATCACCCGTGGTGAGAAAACTGTTCCAGGCCTGGCAGGCGCGGGCGCCAAACTGGCCGTAAGCCTGGGGTGTTGCGCAAGCTGCGCCCTGTGTGGACACTACGCCGAGACCGCCCAACAGCTCTGTCGTGCCGTTTACATTAACGGGTAGTCCTTTTTTGTAGCTGACTTCACCGGACAATGCCACCACGCCAATATTGGTCGCAAAACTCAGTCCCCAGATATCAATATCTTCTACATACTGAACCTGGTAATTAGTCGGTATGGGAGTGAAGCCCAGGATAGAACCTGTAGCGAAGCCCTGAGGGTTGAACCTGACGTTCAGGCTGGGTGTGCGGTTATGTAAGCTCTGATAATACAGCCCGAATTCTGTGTCGATCTGGTCTACGTATTTGCGAAGAGCAACACCCCACTGACCCCCATTTCTGGCTTTATCTGTGAACGGGTCTTTCCGCACGTTGTTGATGTTTTGAGTGATGTAATCGGGGTAGCCGACATCGGGAGCGATCAGGTTGTTACAGCCTTCGGCCGCAAAATCTGCGCTTGAGAAATAGGTACCGCATGCATCGATGACGGTTTCTTCCCATTTGAACTGGTAGAACGCTTCAAGGCTGAAGCCACCTCCAAGACCAAGGTTCCCATAAATCATGCTAACAGGCAGAAGGCCTTCCTTGATTTCCGCACCGGGACGACGGAAAGCGGAGACATCGATCGGGTTCAGGACATTGATGCCCTGGATGAATGTTGCTTCACCCCAATTGACCACCTGACGCCCAATGCGCACATCCAGTGGCATATCACCAATGTCGAAATTTCCATAAGCGAACAGATCAAGCAGGTACAGACCTGAAAACTTGGCCAGATCGTGAAAGTCATCATCGTTTAATTCTGCGCCGGCAACGTATTTATTAGGTCCATGACCATGGGGCCTGCCGCCATTCATCATTTCAAAATCATACCAGTACTTAATCCGGGCGAACCCGCCAAACTGGCCGTTGCTGAGCTCAATCTCAGTCGTGCCCTTGGCGATGTTCGAGAAAATGTCGCCTTTCTCGAAGTTCAGGTCGCCATCGTCCGTCAACATGGCAGGTGCGGTTCCGCCGTTGCCGATACCGACAAATTTTTCGTCAATATCGGCTCCCCGCCAGGAGATGCCGTAGCTAATGGTGTTGTCCCAACTGCCTGACCAGTCGCCCCAGTCGAACTGAACAGCATGAGCTGGTGATGAAACTGCAAGTGCCGCCGCGATGGCCAGCGGGCAAAGCCGCAGACTGAAGCCTGAGCCCAGATTGATTTTCATAACGTTCTCTCCCACGGTGAATCTGATATTCCGTTTCTTGCCCGCAGAGCCAAAACTTCTGTCGGGCAGAAATTCTTTTTTATAGTAGTTTGTAAACTGTACTGCCCGTGTTGATTTAGATCAATAGCATTACCGTGCAGCACGACTTAACCATCCTTTAAGCAAATTCATTTGTGTTAGCATTTTTCCATGCGAAAACTTTCAGCACTCGACCTCGCGTTCTTTCTCGCCGAATCACAAGACAGCCCGAAACACGTTGCCGGTTTGTTGCTGTGCAAGAAACCTCCGCGCAGCCCTGCCGGGTTTGGCCGCGCACTGGTTGAAGAATTGAAAACCCACCAGGACCTGACCGAGCCGTTCAACCTTGTGATCCAGTTTTCGGGCTTGAAAGGCCCTCATTGGAAACCCTGCGACGACTTCGATATTAATGACCACGTTTTCTATCACGGGCACCGAAAACGAATCAGTTGGCTTGAGGCGAAAGAGCTGGCCGCGAAGTTGCACGAGCCTGTGATGGATCGATCACGGCCACTCTGGGAATACCATCTGATCGACGGTATCAAGGGCAATCGTTTCGCGGTATACACCAAGATTCACCACGCTTATGCAGACGGGGTGACGATGGCGAGGTGGCTGGACAAAAGCATGGCCACGTCTCCAGGTGATATGCGGCTCAGGCCTCCCTGGACCATGCCCTCACGACATAAATCATCCACGGCAGCAAGAGGATCAGTGCTAACCAGCACCATAAAGGGACTGAACCGCATGGCCTGGGGCCAGTTGATGGTCACTGGCGGCATCGCAAAACTGGCAGCGCAGCAATACCTGGAGAGGCTGGGCATCACGCACGACGCGGTGGCTTTGTCTTTCAATGCCAGCGATCGTTCACCGCTGACAGGCAATGCTTCACCCGGCCGTACCATTGCAACAACCTGGGTTTCGATGACTGAAGTCCGCCAGTTATGCAAAGCGACCCGCGCGACCCTCAACCATGTAGCTTTGAGCTGTATCGACGGTGCCATGCACCGATACCTCGCCGCGACTGGAAGCGCGATCGATCACCCCATTACCATACAGATGCCAGTCAACCTGAGATCCGGAACTGGAACCACAAACAAGGATGCCGGCAATAAGTTGGGCGTCGTACTGGTTGAACTCGCGAACCCGACTGACGACCCTTATCAACGCCTCAGTGAAATCGGACATTCGCTTCACCGGGTGAAGAAACACGTCAACAGTGTGTCCGGAAGTGCGATGGAGCAATACACCGTGCTGACTGCCCTGGCCGGAGAAGCTATAGAAAAGCTCAAATTGAGTAACCGCCTGCCGGCCAACGGCCACGTACTGGTCTCCAACCTGCCTGGTCCACCCGAACCCCGATACCTGAAAGGCGCCCTGCTTGAACAAATGTACCCGGTCAGCGTACTGGTACCCGGCCTGCGAATGAATGTCACGCTGTTCAGCTGCGGTGGAGTACTGAACTTTGGAATAGTGGCTACCAAGGACCTGCCGGACCTGGACACACTGGCGATCTACATCAAGGAAGAATTTGAACTGCTAAAGGAAGCGGTTTCCGGCTCCTGAGCAAAACATGGGCTCTGGGAAAATCACTCCGAGCCAGCGATTCATGAGCTATACCCCGTAGTCCGTCATTGCTGTTGGTAAAAAAAAGCGGCGCTCATTGAGCGCCGCTTTTTCTAAACAATTTGTCTGGCGCAGCCGCCTTCCGCCGAAGGCGGGAGCAGGGAAGCCAGACTCTTTAACCTAATCGTCTTCTGTAACAGCCTTCATGCTCAGGCGGATACGGCCCTGCTTGTCGACTTCCAGAACTTTCACTTTCACCATGTCGCCTTCTTTAACCACGTCGGTGACATTTTCCACCCGCTCTTCAGAAAGCTGGGAAATGTGAACCAGGCCGTCACGGCCCGGGGTCAGTGAAACAAACGCACCAAAGTTCATGATTTTGATGACCTTGCCTTCGAATACCTGGCCGGGCTCAACATCAGCGGTGATCTGCTCAATGCGCTTGCGGGCGTCGTCCGCGGCTTCCTTGTTTACAGAAGCAATGGTGACGGTGCCGTCATCAGCAATGTCGATGGTACAACCGGTCTCTTCGGTGATGGCACGGATGGTTACACCACCCTTACCGATCACGTCGCGAATCTTGTCCGGGTGAACCTTGACGGTCATCAGGCGGGGCGCGTATTCAGACATCTCGCCGCGCGGTGAATTCAGGACCTTGTTCATTTCGCCGAGGATGAAATTGCGACCATCACGCGCCTGCGCGAGAGCAATCTGCATGATTTCCTCGTTGATGCCTTCGATCTTGATGTCCATCTGCAAAGCGGTGATACCTTCTTCGCTACCGGCTACCTT
>CAYUBS010000059.1:0-17007 GCA_964443145.1 uncultured Wenzhouxiangellaceae bacterium
CACCGGTACCCGCTTCCGCGAATTGCCATTGGGTGGCATCCTCAAACCTCAGGAATCATAGGTAAATGCGCAGAACGCCATTGTACGAAGCACATATTGAAGCAGGGGCCCGTATGGTGGATTTCACCGGCTGGGAGATGCCCATCAACTACGGTTCGCAGATAGACGAGCACCACCAGGTGCGGACCGCTGCGGGTATGTTCGATGTTTCCCACATGACTGTAGTCGATGTCCGCGGTCGGCAGAGCAGGGAGTTTATGTCCTGGTTGCTTGCAAATGACGTGGCCAGGCTGGATGCACCCGGCCGGGCTCTCTACAGCTGCATGCTGACCGAGACAGGGGGCGTGATTGATGACCTGATTGCCTACTTCATGCAGGAGCGATGGTTCCGTTTGGTGGTGAATGCCACCACCCGTGACAAAGGACTGGCCTGGCTGGAGCGGCAGGGCGCGGAGTTCAGAGTTGCGGTAACCGAGCACCACGAGTTGGCTGTGATCGCCATCCAGGGCCCGCAGGCACGGGCCAGGGTTCACGCGCTGATGCCGCCGGATGCCGTGAAACGCCTTGAGGCGCTCAAACCTTTCAGCGCCCTGGCTGAAGGTGCATTTTTTATCGCCCGCACGGGTTATACCGGTGAAGACGGTTACGAAGTACTGCTGCCCAGTGAGCAGGCTGAGGCTTTTTGGGATCGCTTACTGGATCAGGGCATCGCACCCTGTGGTCTCGGTGCCAGGGATACCCTGCGGCTTGAAGCCGGGATGAACCTTTACGGGCAGGACATGGATGAAACCCACACTCCACTGGTTTCCGGACTGGGTTGGACGGTCGCCATGAAAGACGACCGTGATTTCATCGGACGTCAGGCGCTGGAACAACAAAAAGCGGACGGTGTCCCCAGCAAGCTGGTTGGCCTGGTGCTGGAAGGCCGTGGCATGTTGAGGCCGGGTCAGACCGTTATTACTTCCAGTGGTGAGGGTGTCACCACCAGTGGCAGCTTTTCACCCACGCTGCAAAAAGCCATTGCCTTTGCCCGCGTGCCGGTTGGTGCACAAGGGGATTGCGAGGTCGATATCCGTGGTAAGCACCTGCCCGCCAGGATTGTGAGGCCACCCTTCGTCCGCAACGGCAAGGCTTGCGAAGGCATTCTGTAGCGGTTGATGACTTTTGATTTCTGGGTGCTAGAATGCGTGGTACGCAACCGACCAAGGTAAAATGACAATGAGCGAAATTCCATCTGATCTGCGTTACCGTGAAAGCCATGAATGGGTGCGGGACGAGGGCAACGGCATCGTCGTTGTCGGTATTTCCGACCCCGCCCAGGCGGCCCTCGGCGACATGGTGTTCGTCGAACTGCCCGAACCCGGCATGAGCTATCAGCAGGGTGAAGCCTGTGCGGTGGTGGAATCGGTCAAGGCAGCTTCCGATTCTTACGCACCGGTCTCAGGAGAAGTGCTCGAATCCAACCCTGCATTGGAAGACGCACCGGAACTGGTCAACACGGACCCCTATGGCGATGGCTGGCTGTTTAAAATGCAGCTGTCTGATCCCGCCGAACTGGAAGGCCTGTTAACAGCCGAAGCTTACGCTGACCTGCAGGAAGACTGATTTTCAGAAGCTAAGGCCGGCCTTGCGGTAGAGGAACGACATCAACCAGGCCGGGCCAATCAGCAGAAACTGTACGTCTTTGAAAAAAGACGGCCGTTTACCTTCGAATATATGCCCGATGAACTGGCCTATCCAGGCCAGTACGAAAACCACAACGGCCACCTGCCACAACGGCCACGGTGATGCCTGTTCGATGATGGCGGTCAGCCAGAGCATCGCCAGGTTGTAAAGCAATAAGCCCATGCCCAGTCGCCTGGAAAGTCTGAAGTAATAGATCTGCGCCAGTACCAGTGCGACCACGGCCCAGTTCAGTTTGACGATGCCTGAGCCCAGCTCAAAGGGGAAAGGGATGGACCACAACAGGGCAACCACGGTCCAGACAATGACCGGTACACAAACCCAGTGAATGATCTTGTTCAGCCGGTTCTCGTGGCTGTCACCATATTCATCAAGTAGTTGGTTTATGGTTTTCATGCCTGCTCTCCGGTCAGTCGTTCATAGGCCTCGCGGTACTTTGCGGCGGTCGCTTCGATGATCTCGGCCGGGATTGCCGGCGGTGGTGGTGTTTTGTCCCAGTCGAGTGTTTCCAGGTAATCCCGGACGAATTGTTTGTCGTAGCTGGGTGGGCTGGTTCCCGGCTGGTAGGACTCCTCCGGCCAGAAGCGGGAAGAGTCGGGTGTCAGTACTTCATCCATCACGCGTAACTGACCCTCTTCGTCCAGGCCAAATTCGAATTTCGTATCGGCGATGATGATGCCGCAGGTAGCGGCATGGTCCACCGCGTATTGGTAGATTGCGATGCTCACGTCACGAACCTGCCGCGCGAGTTCATCTCCAACCAGCTCTCTGGTCGCCTGGAAATCGATATTGACGTCATGCTGGCCGGCGGCAGCCTTGTTGGAGGGCGTAAAAATCACCTCGGGAAGCTTGTCGGCCTGCTGCAGGCCGGGCGGCAGGCTGATCCCGCAAATCGCACCTGTTTGCTGATAGTCTTTCCAGCCCGAACCGATGATGTAGCCGCGCACGATGGCCTCCAGTGGCAGGGGCTTCAGTCTTTTGACCACGACTGACCGATCCCTGAGCACTTCGAGCACCTGTGGGTCATCGATGACTTCATCTACCGCAATACCGCTCAGGTGGTTAGGAATAATGTGCCCGGTGCGCTCGAACCAGAAATTTGCAATCCGGGTGAGTATCTCGCCCTTGCCTGGGATCGGGTCGGACATGACGACATCGAAAGCCGAAAGCCGATCGGAAGCTACGATCAGCATATGCTGATCGTCGATGGCGAAGCTGTCGCGTACTTTACCCTGGTGAATCAACGGGTATTGCGTGACCAGGCCGGCGTGATAAGACGCTATGTTATGCGTGTTCAAAAAAATTCCTTGTCGTGACGATTGGGTATGGGAGACTGTAGCCGTCGATTATATACTTCGTTGCCTGGTTTCTGGTATTCAGACTCATGTCCGAAAGATCATTTAAAGTCCCCCGCCACTGGTGGGGAAAAATCATTGGTGGAATTCTCGGCCTGATGAAGGGCGGAATCAGTGGCGTCCTGATCGGTGTGCTACTGGGGCACTTCGTGGACCGCTTCCTGGCAGGAATTATTGGCGTTGGCTCTACTCAGAAGGCTTTTTTTGACGCCCTGTTTGCCACGCTGGGCCATTTGAGCAAGGCGGATGGCACGGTGACCCAGGACGAGATCCGCATGGTCGAAACGCTGATGCAAAGGATGCAGATTGCCGGTGATGACCGACAAAGGGCGATTCGGCTGTTCAACCAGGGCAAGCAAGCTGATTTCAACCTGGAAAAGACCCTGTTGGGCTTCGCTCAGCACTCAATGGTCCGCCAGGACTTACGGCAGATGTTTACGGAAATCGTCGTTGAAGCTGCATTTTCAAGCGGGACCGTTACCCAGGCGGAACACGATGTGTTGCTCAGAGTGGCGAGCCAGTTGCGCATTCCCGGCGCCGTTTTTTCTTCAATGCTGAACGCACGGGGTGGTGCCGGCCGTGCTTACACCGAGCCCGGTGGCAGGCAGCGCATGCCCGGCAACCAGGTTGGCAGCATGGCGCAGGCCTATGCCCAGCTGGGCCTTGAAAGCGGTGCTACGGATGCCGAAATCAAGAAGGCCTATCGCAAGCTGGTCAGCCAGTACCATCCGGACAAGCTGGTCTCCCATGGCCTGCCCGAAGAAATGATGGAGATAGCGAAAACACGGGTGCGTGAAATCAACACTGCTTACGACCAGATAAAGCAATCGCGTGGATTCAAATAAGTTTAAACTTGGCGTGCTTTTATATTAGTATTACGTAATACACCGGAGAATGATCATGAAACAAGCGACCGTAATATCACCCTCGATTCTCTCTGCCGACTTCGCCCGCCTGGGCAACGACGTACAGGCGGTATTGGATGCGGGCGCCGACTGGGTGCACTTTGATGTCATGGATAATCACTATGTGCCCAACCTGACCTTCGGCCCGATGATCTGCAGCGCGCTGCGCGATTACGGCATCACTGCGCCAATCGACGTGCACCTGATGGTTGAGCCGGTCGACGAACTGGTGTCGCAATTCGCTAAGGCTGGCGCCACGATGATCAGTTTTCATCCGGAGGCGAGCAGGCACGTCGACCGCACTATTCAGCTGATCCGCGAGCACGGCTGTAAACCGGGCCTGGTGCTCAATCCTTCCACCCCGCTGGGCCAGCTCCACTGGACGCTGGAGCAACTCGACATGGTTTTGCTGATGTCGGTTAATCCGGGCTTTGGCGGGCAGTCGTTTATCCCGCATGTGCTGGACAAGATCCGCAAAGTTCGAGAAATGATCGACGCCAGTGGCCGCGAGATACGGCTGGAAATTGACGGCGGAATTACTGTGGACAATGTTGCCGAGGTGTCTGCTGCGGGCGTTGATACATTTGTCTCGGGATCGGCAATTTTTGGATCTGCCGATTATCGTGAAACCATCAGCCGGATGAAGGCCGACGCCGGCTAGCCGGTTCTTCTACCGGAGCGGCTGTTACCACGTAGCGCAGCGTACCGCCGGCCTGAAAGCTGTTGAACGGGTAACAGGTCACCAGGCTGAGCCGCTCGATACCGGGTTCGATCACCAGTTCGCGGTAGCGGCTGTCGATCACTTCCATCTCACGTACTTCGAACCAGCGCGAATGCTGCCGTGTTTGCAGTCGCACCCGGTCACCCGTTTTCAGTGACGCCAGGAATCGGAAGTGCGTGTCCCGATGTCCACTGATCACCCGGTCCCTGCTGTCCAGTGTTCCGTCTACAAGCACCGGCCCGAATGCCAGGTTACGGCCCGAGTTTCCCTCCAGCACTACTTGCCGGATCCCTTTGGACGGGACTGAGAGCATCGCCACGGGCCGGGTGTCTGCCCACGGCCAGGGGCGTGCCTGCGTATTTCCTTCCAGCGTTTGCTTCCAGCTGCGCTCGATCAGCCACTGGGCCAATTCGGCTTTTGCAGGTATCCACAATGCCTGCGCCAGCAGTAACAGGGAAAAAAAGGCGGCGGTGACAGGCACCGCCACAAAAAGCCAATGACGGGGAGTCTTCATGCAGATGAAGGGGTCATCGGCGAGCGAGGATCGGAACCGGGTGTTGCAGGTCGGGGTGGCAAGTAGAGCAACATCGTGCTGGCGGCACCCAGGCAGAGGAGGCCAAGCACCAGTTGCACGACCCAGCCGGTCGCCGTTTTCGAGAAGCCGGTCGCCATGCCGCTACCGGCTGGAAGCAGGCTGGGAATGTGCTCGAATTCCAGCTCTTCAGAGGGCAGTCGCGAGGGTGTTCTGTCCACTGCTACCAGGCTGGTGTATTTCGTTAAAAGCCCATACTCGAGGGCTGTTTCAAGCGCCTGTGTGCGGATTTCGTCCGGGTCCGATCCGAAGATGCGGCTGTCTTCCAGTGCCTCGATTCTGCTGCGCGCCCACAGGGTGGCCAGGTTGCCGCCGCCGGAGCCCGGCAGTTGGCGGCTGTTCATCTCCCAGTAACGCCCTTCGAGCTCACCGCAAATCGTTACGTCATTCGGCTCCCGTGGCAGGCGGGCATAGAGCCACAGTGGTTCCCCCGCGTACAGGTCGGGAATCACCTCCGGGTAGAAGTCGGCCTCCATACCCCAATCAACGCAAATGTTCTGAATGGCCGGGTTTTCGATACGGGCCCAGAGTGCGGTAATCTGCTCCTCTACCTCATCGGGATTGCCGATTTGTGTGTGGCTACCGCGGCCTATTTCTGCAGATTTGCGCATAAACCAGGAATTTGGTGCCGAGCCGATGGATACCGTGAACAATCGGCTGTCGCGCAACTGCCGCCCAATTTGCAGCAGCAGTTCCTGCTCATTTCCCACGCTGCCATCGGTGACGAATACGACCTGCCTGAGCAGCCCGTCCTGTTCCGGAAGGGTCATCGCCATGCTCAGGGCAGGGGCCATGACTGTTCCGCCGTTGGCTGACAGATTTTCAATGAACGCAATAGCCTGTTCCAGGTAAGCGGGGTACACCGGTACGGACTCGTCGAATAGTTTTTCGCTGTCGGAGCTGAAGCGAATAAGGTTGAAACGGTCGTCCGGTCCCAGGAACTGCAGACCCAGAGTCAGCGCCGCCCTGGCCTGCTCCAGTGAAGTGCCTTCCATCGAGCCCGAGGTGTCGATGATGAAGACGACTTCCCGTGCCTGTGGGGAGATCGCCTCGGCCAGCGGGGGCGCCAGCATCAACAGCGCGTAGACGGCGTCGCCATCGTCGAATGTGGACAGCGTGGTTTCCGGAACCGCGCCGAATTCCGGTGTCCAGTTGAGTTCGAAAACACGGTCGCTGAGCGTATCCGGGTCGGCCAGAAATACCCGGTAGCCATCCAGCGAGGGGTGAATGTCAACATCGTGGTAGCGGCTTTCTATACTGGCCAGGTTCATTCCGCTGCGTAAATCCACGTCGATGGTCAGGCGATGATCGTCCATGGTCGGTGCATTCCGTGACGAATCTCCGGCGCTAAACTTCAAACGTGAAGTCTCCCCCCGACCATCGTTCCAGCGTGGCGTAAAAGTCATAGGAATCCGCAGGCTGAACGAGCCGTCGCGGTAATCGACCTGGGAGAGAAAACTGATGGCGACGGTGATCTGGTCGCCGGGGCCGATATTGGCGAGCCGCGTCTCGAACTGGTTTGAGCCTTGTTGCTCGACCAGTGAGGCTGTCTGGCCGCTGGCCCTGGCCTGCGTGTATTGCCGGCGGGCCGTTTCCTTCTCTTCGATGACGCCCTCCAGAATGCGGTCACCAACGTGTACCTTCATCCGGTCCACGGCGGAGCCGGGTGGGAGCGGGAAGCGGTAAATGGCTTCTGCCCAGTCCTGCCCCGTGTTTTGAAAATACTGTTTGACCTCGATGCGCGCGGTCAGTCCGGTGACCTCGACCTGGATATCCGTATCCAGCGCGATCGTACGCTGCACGCTTTCAGTTGCGGATACGAATTCCAGACCGTAGAAATCGTCAACCGCTGTGTCAGCGCTGACGGATTCGACACGGATGATCAGCAACAGTAAAAGCAGTGCCGAGATGATCAGCAGGGCCCGGTCCTCCCAGCGCAGGGCGCGGCGGGGCGGAGGCCGGAAGCGCGTGCCATCCAGGCGCCGGACCAGTTGCGGGTGGTTTCTTTGAGCATCGGCTTCCAGTCGATCTCGGATTGATGGGTGCGCGGGCATATTCGACTCCAGGTTTTCTCCGGCATGGATCATCCGCCGGCTTCCAGCCTATTGAACGACTTGCGTATGCCGTGGGCGTGACCGAGGGTGACAATTCAGAGTCCGAATTAGGGCAAGCTTAGGGCAGTGGGCCCATTTGACTGGCTGGTCGATTCAACTTCGGCCGTCAGCGCGTATCATTAGGTCCTCTAAACATGGGGAGCAGGCATGCAGCGACATATTGCGATCGTGGAGGACGAGGCAGCGATCCGCCATAATTATGAAGACGCTCTGCGCCGTTATGGCTACCAGGTGACGGGTTACGGTGACAAACACTCGGCCCTTGCAGCACTGAACCGGCGCCTGCCCGACCTGGTGATCATCGACGTTGGTCTGGGCGACGACGTCGAAGGCGGATTTGAGCTGTGCAGGGAATTGCGCAGTCTTTCAAAAAGTCTGCCGATCATCTTTCTCACTGCGCGTGATTCGGACCTGGACGTTATCTCCGGTTTGCGGCTCGGTGCAGATGACTACCTGACCAAGGACATCAGCCTGCAGCACCTGGTGGCGCGAGTGGTGGCGCTGTTCCGGCGGGTCGAGGCGTTGTCAGGTGGGCTGCGGGATGAAAAGCTGCTGGAACGGGGCCCGCTCAAATTTTCAGTGGAACGCATGGAGGTCAGTTGGAACTCGGTTCCGGTGCCACTGACCGTCACCGAATTCTGGCTGATTCATTCATTGATCCGCCACCCCGGACACGTGCGTACCCGCCAGCAGTTAATGGACGATGCCAACGTGTTGGTGGATGACCAGACCATTACCAGCCATGTGAAGCGCATTCGGCGTAAATTCGTCAAAGCCGACAAGGACTTTGACCGGCTGGACACCGTTTACGGGGCTGGCTACCGCTGGAAACCCGAGCCGGTTGGCACTAAGAGCAGCGCCAGCAACGCCGGATGAAACTGCGGACCAAACTACTGGCGCTTTCCCTGCTGACCCTTCTTTTGCCATGGTCAGGCTGGAAATTGTTGCAGGAACTGGAGCAGTTTCTACGCGATGCACAGCAGGGCGCCTTGCTGGCGTCTGCGCGTACCGTGGCCGGGGCACTGCCATTGGAATACCAGAACCGGCTGCTTTTTTTGCCTGAACTCTATGTGCCGCTGAGGACCCTGCAGCGGCAGCCTGCGCTTGATGGGTACAGGGACGATTGGCCGGGTGCGGGCCAGGGGCTTGAGTTTGATTCCGGGGATGATGCATTGTCCGTTAGTGTGTTGGCGGGGGACCATTCCGGTCGCCTGTTTATCCTGTTCGACATCATCCGAAAAGATGGCGGCGCCAACTCGTCCGCCAGCCTGCAAGAGGGATCGGGGTCCGCCTCGATGACCCTGCTGGTTCGCAGCCCTCGCGGCCTGTTCACGTTCACGATCAATCCCGGGGCGCCCGGCCCGATCCAGTTGTACAGCGAGCGGGGCGATTCGGGTCAACTGGACGGGTACTGGCTGGATCGTGAACATGGCTATCGGCTGGAGCTTGCCCTGCCGGCTTCAACCCGCAATACCGATATCAGTTTCCAGCTGAGGGATGGCGCGCACCGTGCAGGCCCACTTGATGATCCGGGCCGGCCTGGCTGGATTAGCCTGGCGCCTGAATGGCGGGGGCTTTCTCAGTGGCTCGCCCGTTCAGAAATGGAATCTGCCCGCACCTGGCTGGTCGATGCACAGGGCCGGGTGCTGGCTGATTCGGGCCCGGAAGCGGGGATGAACAGTGCACCCGATCGACCACGGACCACCTGGGTCCAGCGGCTTTTGTACCGCCTGGTCACCGGCGAACGAACCGAATTACTGGAACAGTGGCCTGATGAACCGGTCCGGTTGCAGAACGACCTGGTAAACCAGGCGTTGGCCGGTGCTGATAAGGTCACATGGACCCAGGACATCGACACGGCCATGGTGTGGAATACGGTGGCGGTGCCGGTTGTGCTGCAAGACGAAGTGCACGGCTCCGTGGTGATGCAGTCGGCCTCCGAGGGCCTGTTGCTGGTCACCAACCGGGCGCTGGGCCGCCTGCTGTTTTCCACGCTGGCCCTGACGCTGGGCCTGGCGGTTGGTCTCTGGTACTTTGCCACCCGGCTGTCCAGGCGCGTGCAAAGGCTCAGCAGTGCCGTCAGCGAGGCCATGGATGAAGGGGTGAACCCCGATGTCCTGCCGCTGCGGGAAGACCGGGATGAGCTGGGCGAACTGGCGCGCAACAATCAAAAGCTGCTGCGGGCCGTGGCGGATTACAGCCAGTACCTGCAGACACTGGCCGGGAAGCTGTCACATGAATTGAAAACTCCGTTGGCCATCACCCGGTCCTCACTGGATAACCTGGCCAGCCAGGGCCTGGATCCGGAGGCCATGCGTTTCCTGCAACGCGCCCGGGAAGGCGTTGACCGCCAGACGGCCATCGTGCGTGCTATGAGTGAAGCCAGCCGTCTGGAGGCTGTCATTGGCGTGGCGGAATGGGAAACGGTCGAACTGGCGGGCATGGTGCAGCGTTGTGCCGAGGGTTACCGCATCGTCCACCCCGATCGCCGCTTGCTTATTCAGGTTCCACAGGAGCCACTGCAGGTCCGGTGCGCGCCCGACCTGTTGGCTCAGGCACTGGACAAGTTGGTGGATAATGCCATGTCGCTGAGCGGTGATGAGGATGAAGTGACCATCATGCTGCGGTCGCTTGACAGCCATTGTGAACTGGCCGTGCGTAATACAGGCAGCAGCCTGCCGGGTGAGCTGCAGGAGCGCCTGTTTGATTCACTGGTGTCGCTACGTGAGAAACGTGGTTCGGTGCCCCACCTGGGTCTTGGTTTGTATATCGTGCGGCTGGTCGCGGTGGCGCACAACGGCAGCGTCAGTGCGCAAAACCTGCCGCCCGGTCAGGGCGTTGAATTTCTGCTCAAACTTCCCTTGTAGGTTATTGCGGCAAGCCTTGTTAGAATCCTGCTTTACCGCCTGGAAAAAAATGGATTGCCGTGGAAAGGGACGTATTCGAAAAACTGAAGACCGAAGGCTATAACCGGATTCCCGTTTACCGCTCAGTACTTGCTGACCTGGATACGCCGCTTTCCGTCTACCTCAAGTTGGCAGATGCACCTGATGCCTACCTGCTCGAGTCAGTCGAGGGAGGCGAAACCTGGGGGCGCTTTTCCATCATCGGTCTGCCCTGCCGCAGGCGCTATTCGCTGGTCGGTACGCGCTTAACCACGTTCGAAAAGGGTGAGGCTGTGCGCCAGGAAGAAGTGGCCGATCCGCTGGATTACATTGCCGGCCTGCAGCAGGAGTTCAATCTTCCGGTGATGCCTGAGTTGCCGGTGTTTACCGGTGGCCTGGTGGGTTATTTCGGTTACGAGGTGGTGCAGCGTTTTGAAAACCGCCTGATCGATAATACCAAGCCGGATGAGTTGATGACGCCCGAGATGGTCATGTTGCTGTCGGAGGAAGTTGCCGTGTTCGATAACCTGGCCGGCAAACTCTACCTGGTAGTGAACATTGACCCCGCCCAGCCAGAAGCCTGGGAAAATGCGCAGCAGCGGCTGGACGAACTGGAGACGCGCCTGCGCTCTGCGGGCGCCGGTTATGGCAACCCGATTTCCAATGGCAGCGTCGCGGAAGAAGACTTCAATTACGGCTTCAGCCGCGAAGACTTCATCGCCGCGGTCGAAAAGAGTAAGGAATACATTCTGTCTGGAGATGTTTTCCAGGTGGTGCTGTCCCAACGTATGAGCGTACCTTTCAAGGCCCGTCCCCTGGACGTATACCGGGCCCTGCGGGCACTCAACCCGTCGCCATATATGTACTTCATTGACCTGGGTGACACCCAGATCGTCGGCTCATCTCCGGAAGTGCTGGTGCGGGTCCAGAACCGCCAGGTCACGGTGCGCCCGATTGCCGGAACCCGGCACCGCGGCGCTACTGCCGAAGAGGATCAGCGACTGGCAGCCGAACTGATTAACGACCCCAAGGAGCGTGCCGAGCACATCATGTTGATTGACCTGGGCCGGAACGATGCCGGCCGGGTTTCCAAAACCGGTACCGTAAAAGTCACCGATAACATGATCATCGAGAGCTATTCCCACGTCATGCATATTGTCTCCCAGGTGGTGGGGGAACTGGCCGAAGGGCTCAATTGCACCGACGCGATACGTTCCGCGTTTCCGGCCGGTACTTTGTCGGGGGCGCCCAAGATACGGGCGATGGAAATCATCAATGAGCTGGAACCGGTGCGGCGTAATGTTTATGCGGGTGCCGTGGGCTATATCAACTGGCACGATGACACCGACCTGGCCATCGCAATTCGCACCGCCGTGATCAAGGGCGGCATGCTGCACGTCCAGGCCGGCGCCGGCATCGTGGCTGATTCCAATCCCGAATTGGAATGGGAAGAGACCATGAACAAAGGCCGCGCACTGATCGCTGCTGTGAACAGCGCATCCATGGGGCTCTAGCATTATGAGAACCGGAATCGAAGCCGCGCAGGAAACGAAACCATGATCCTGATGATCGATAACTACGACTCGTTCACCTACAACCTGGTGCAGTACCTCGGTGAACTAGGTGCAGAGGTCGAAACCGTTCGCAACGATGCGATCAGTATTGGTGACGTGTTGAGTATGAATCCGGAGGGGATCGTGCTCTCACCCGGGCCCTGCACACCTGACGAAGCTGGAATCTGCCTCGACCTGGTGCGGACCCTCGGGCCGACGACTCCTATGCTGGGCGTCTGCCTGGGGCACCAGTGCATTGGCCAGGCGTTCGGCGCCAAAGTGGTGCGTGCCGAGCGCATCATGCATGGCAAAACCTCGATGATTTTTCACCGCAGCCAGGGCGTATTTAAAGACCTGCCGCAGCCATTTGAAGCGACCCGTTATCACTCCCTGGTTTTGCAGCCCGACTCGATTCCGGATTGTCTCTCGGTGATGGCCTGGACGGAGTACAAGGGCGGACATGAGATCATGGGCATCAAGCACAATCATTACAATGTCCAGGGCGTGCAATTCCACCCCGAGTCCATTCTGACCACCCGTGGGCATGATCTGCTGAGAAACTTCCTGCTCTCTATCAGCCTGCGTTTCTGACCGGATAGCAAGCGTATGGACATTAAACAAGCACTCGCCTTACTCGCAGAGAATAACAACCTGTCGCTGGAGCAAATGCAGGCGGTAATGCGCCAGATCATGACGGGGGAAGCCACCGAAGCGCAGATAGGCGCTTTCCTGATGGCGCTGCGTTTGAAAGGTGAGAGCCTGGATGAAATTACCGGCGCGGTGATGGTGATGCGTGACCTGGCCAGTGGCGTGGATGTCAGTGGCGAGCACCTGGTCGACATCGTGGGCACCGGGGGTGACGGCGCCAACCTGTTCAACGTCTCTACCGCGGCCAGCTTCGTCGTGGCTGCCGGCGGTGGCAAAGTTGCCAAGCACGGCAACCGGTCTGTCTCCTCCAGTTCGGGCAGCGCGGATCTGCTGGAAACAGCCGGCGTTGCTTTAGGGCTGACCTCGCAGCAGGTTGCCGATTGTGTCGCTGAGGTGGGCGTGGGCTTCATGTTCGCTCCGGCACACCACAGCGCCATGCGCTATGCGATCGGTCCGCGCAAAGAGTTGGGGTTGCGGACAATTTTCAACGTCCTCGGGCCGATGACCAACCCCGCAGGCGTCAGGCGTATGCTGGTTGGTGTATACGACGCCGCATTGTGCCGTCCAGTGGCCGAAGTTCTGAATCGGCTGGGCTGTGACCACGTGATGGTCGTGCATTCGAAAGATGGCCTCGATGAAATCAGCCCCGCAGCGGCCAGCCACGTGGCTGAAGCCAAAGCAGGTGAGGTGAGTGAGTACGACATTTCACCGGAAGAACTCGGACTGGAGCGCGTGAGCCTGGAGGGCCTGGAGGTCGAAGGGTCAGAAGAGTCGCTTGCCCTGATCCGGCTTGCCCTGTCGGGTGCACCCGGCGACCGGGCCGAGCGTGCGCGCAGAGTCATCGCACTGAATGCCGGAGCGGCGCTGTACGTGGCCGGGCTGGCACCCGGCCTGACCGAGGGCGTCGCTGAGGCCGGACGATTACTCGAATCCGGCACGCCCTGGGCAAAGATGGAAGCACTGATCGACTTCACGGCAGAGTTCTGAGTACGTCCCATGGCTGAAATCCCTTCCATTCTGAAACGCATCCTTGAGACCAAGGCCGAAGAGGTGGCCGCGAGGAGCCGGCGCCACGATCTGGCCACCGTTTCTTCGATGGCCCTTGACCAGGTTCCGGCACGAGGTTTCGCCCGGCATATCACTGACCGGGTCGACAACGGCGCTGCGGTTATTGCGGAGGTCAAAAAGGCATCACCCAGTGCCGGCATCATTCGCGAGGATTTCCGCCCGGCTGAGATTGCGCGCAGCTATCAGCAGGGGGGCGCATCCTGTCTGTCCGTATTAACAGATGAGCAGTATTTCCAGGGTTGCGACGATTACCTGTTGCAGGCGCGGCAAGCCTGTTCACTGCCAGTGTTGCGCAAGGACTTCATGGTAGATCCCTGGCAGATTCACGAATCACGCGCCGCAGGCGCCGACTGCATTTTGCTGATCGTTGCGGCCCTCTCGCGCGGTCAACTGCAGGAGCTGGATGGGCTGGCGCATGATATCGGTCTGGACGTGCTGGTCGAGGTGCACGACGAACGGGAACTGGAAGACGCACTAACCACTCAGGCCCGCCTGGTCGGCGTGAACAATCGCGATCTGCATACTTTCGCAACCGACCTGGGTACTTCTGTGCGTTTGCGCCCGCTGGTTCCACCTGACCGGACGATGGTGACCGAAAGCGGAATCCATACCCGTCAGAATGTTGAGCGAATGCAGGGTGCCGGGATCAATGCCTTCCTGGTCGGGGAGGCCTTTATGCGTGCCGAGGACCCGGGGGTCGCGTTGCAGAAGCTGTTTCCTGATGAGAGTATCGAATGATGTCTGCTAGTAAATGGGCCACGACGGGTTTGATCGCACTGGTGTTGTGTACAGCCGCCCCTGTGGCCGCTGAACTGCCTCCTGAAACCCGCTGGGCAGATCCATCGCGGGTCAATTTAGATGTCGAATTTCCCGGTGAGGGTTACCACGCGAAATGGGAATTGTTCCGCTGCGACTGTGGCGACCTGATGGTTCGTTCGGAGCTCAATGTACCGGAGGAAGTCGTGAACGGTGACTTGCTGCTGGTCAAAGGAAGTGCTGTTTTGACCCGGGGATTTGGTAATTACAAGGCAGAGGCGGCGGCCTCGCTGGACGCTGCGGCCCTGATGATGCAGCTGGCCTTGCGCCTGCTGGAACGTTCAGAGCCAGGCGGCCCTTCGCAGGTTACAGAACTGCGGGAAGTTGATGTGCTGGATGAAATTAACCACATTCACCTGGATACCGGGTCAGCCGAAGGGGATTTCCGGGCACCCTGGGGTGTAGAAGGCACCCTTGCACCGGTCAGTGCGACACAACGTAAATTCGACCTGCGCTTCAAATTCAGAGCCGGGGTCCCCGGCGAAATGCAAGAGGCGGAAATGAGGCTTTACGGGGTTGCAGAATATGCCAACACGGCGTTCCCGGTGGCGGGCACCAGCGTGATTACTGACTGGGACCTGACCTGGCGTGATGAACGCCCGGCAGGTGCTGTAACAGCGAAAACGCTGGATGAGCTGCGGGCGCAAATAGAAAACAACTAAATACGGTAGGCCAATGCCTTCATGATGTCCGCGGTCAAGGTCATCGCACGTCGTATGGGTGGTGGTAAATCGCGCGCGCCTGCTTCAACGGCCATTTCGGCATGTTTGGCTTCGTCCTTTTTCATCTGGTCCAGGATGGCCTGGCTACGGGTATCGCCCGCCGGCAGCTTTTCCAGGTGGTCCTGCAAGTGTGCCTCGACCTGGTTTTCCGTTTCCTTGACGAAGCCCAGGCTCCAGTCGTCCCCGGCAATACCGGCCGCCGCTCCAATTGCGAAGGAACCGGCATACCATAATGGGTTCAGGACACTGGGCCGGCTGTCCAGTTCTTTCAACCGGTCTGCGCACCAGGAAAGGTGATCGATTTCTTCATCCGCAGCCAATTGCATGGCTTCACGCGTTTCATCATGGTGTGCGGTGGCGGCCTGGCCGGCATAAAGTGCCTGGGCGCAGATCTCACCGGTGTGATTAATGCGCATCAGGCCAGCCACATGACGGCGATCATCTTTGTCCAGATCGGCCGCAACCAGATCCCCGGCCGGGTTTTCACGAAAAGGCGCCGGCGCATCACCGGTCGAAATCCGCAATGCATCGTCAATAGAGGCGATGAAACGGTCAAGTTTCGAGTAGTTCCTGTCCATGAGTAATATTCTAGTATAATGCGCGGCCGTTATGGGTTATTACGAGCGACATATTTTCTTCTGCGTGAACGATCGCGGGCCGGACTCCGACCGGCCGTACTGTAATCAGTGCGGTTCCGCGGGGTTGCGCGAGTATGCAAAGAAGAGAATCAAGGCGCTGGGTCTGTCCGGTGAAGGCAAGCTGCGCATCAACCAGGCCGGCTGTCTGGACAGGTGCGAAGAAGGTCCGGTGTGCGTGGTTTACCCGGAAGGCACCTGGTACAACTATGTGGATGAGTCCGACATTGATGAAATCATCGAGTCGCACCTGGTCAACGGAAAACCCGTCGACCGGTTGAAAATCTGATTTTAAGGTTGATTCCGTCAGAAGAAGCCAGTAAAATTCTCGCTCTTCACCTGCGGCCTTTTGGATCGTGGGTTTTTTCTGAGAGAATGAGCATGAAAACGTACGTAGCAAAGCCGAAGACCGTAGAGCGTGATTGGTGCGTGGTCGACGCAACAGACAAAACACTGGGCAGACTGGCCACCCAACTGGCAAGCAGACTGCGCGGCAAGCATAAGCCGGTATTCACGCCTCACGTGGATACGGGTGATAACATAATTGTGATCAATGCTGAAAAAATCCGGGTAACCGGCAACAAGCTGGAAGACAAAATCTACTACCGTCACACCGGCTATATCGGCAACCTGAAATCAATCAACCTGGGAAAGCAACTGGACGAGCACCCCGAGCGGGTCATCCAGTCAGCGGTTAAAGGCATGTTGCCGAAGAATCCGCTGGGACGCGCCATGTTCCGTAAGCTGCATGTATATGCCGGCCCGGATCATCCGCACGCCGCACAGCAGCCCCAAGTTCTCGAAATTTCAGCCTGACCTAAACGGATACCAAAATGGCAACCGAACAATATTACGGAACCGGACGTCGCAAGTCTTCAACAGCTCGCGTCTTCATGACTAAAGGAAAAGGACAGATCGTTGTTAACGACCGTCCTCTCGACGAATTTTTTGGCCGTGAAACGGCCCGCATGATTGTGCGCCAGCCGCTTGAGAAAGTGGAAATGCTGGAAAACTTCGACATCAAGGCTACCGTTTCCGGTGGCGGCATCTCAGGACAGGCCGGCGCTATCCGCCTTGGCGTGACCCGTGCCCTGATGGAATACGACGGAGAGCTGCGAGGCCCGCTGCGTAAAGCAGGTTACGTAACCCGCGATGCACGCGAAGTCGAGCGTAAGAAAGTCGGCCTGCATAAAGCCCGTAAGGCTACGCAGTACAGCAAGCGTTAATTTTTGTCAGAGGTTCTCTGTTTGGGGGATCGTCTAGTGGTAGGACTGCGGACTCTGACTCCGCCAGCGGGGGTTCGAATCCCT
>CAYUBS010000060.1:0-14611 GCA_964443145.1 uncultured Wenzhouxiangellaceae bacterium
TCAGCAATGCCAATTACAAGGTGATCTACGGCGCCCTGGCAACCATCCCGATTTTCCTGTTCTGGCTGTACCTGATGTGGACTGTGATTTTGTTTGGTGCGTCTCTGGCGGCGTCGCTGACCACGTTCTCGGATTTCCGAAAGTACGACACCGACTGGTCTAAACGCTGGGAGTTTCAGTTGGCTTATCGACTGCTCGGGCACTTATGGAGTGCGCAAAGAACAGGTGGGGTCCTTTCTCAAACCCAGATGCTCGACCTTGAACAGCAGGCCAGCGAGTTGCAGATCATTAAGCTCATGTCTCTGCTGAGGGACCAGCACATCGTCAACAACGATGAAGAGGGCAACTGGATGCTGGCGCGTGACCTTGAAGAGTTATCCCTGGGCGAATTGTACAACCACGGAGATTACTACCTGCCGTTGGGCGAGATTGAAGAGTTGCCGCAGGAGACGGAGTGGGACAAAGTCTTCGTTGGGGGCCTGCAGCGAATCCGGGAACGTGGTGAGACGGAATGGGAGCGTTCTTTGAGGAGTATGTACCTGGCAGAAAACAAAAAAGGAAACGCAGAATGAAGCATGCCATTAAGTGGCTGGTGCCCCTGTTGGTGCTGACAGTATCTATTGCCCGGGCGGACTATGAGACTGAAGGGCCAGTTGATTTCTCTCTGCAGCAACTGGGTGGTGAAGCCGTTGCACTGGCCGACTACCGCGGAGAATGGGTGGTGGTTAACTACTGGGCGACCTGGTGTGCCCCTTGCCGCAAAGAAATTCCAGACCTGTCAGAGTTACATAGTGAAAGAGACGATCTGACCGTGCTGGGTCTGGCCTACGAAGAACTGGATGATGCTGATTTTTTCGAGTTCCTGGAGGATTTCGACGTCAGTTATCCGATTTTGAAAGTGGATGTTTACGCCCCTCCGGAACCGTTCGGCGCACCCAAGGTACTGCCGACCACGATCATTCTGGACAAACAGGGCAGGGCGGTTAAAGCCTTCCTTGGCCCGGTCACTCGTGAATCGATAGAGGCTTATATCGACTCTGACGGGGGCGCCTGACACCCTTTCTTCTGCAGAGCATCCCGCACAGGGGCGAAGGACTTACGGTGGATCGCACAGGGTCCGTTTTCTGCCAGTAGCCGACGGTGTTCCGCTGTGGGGTAACCTTTGTGCCGGTCAAACCCGTAACAGGGGTAGCGCAGATGGAATGCCTTCATCAGCCGGTCGCGGCTTACCTTGGCCAATATTGACGCAGCGGATATGGCTGGTTCGAGACGGTCGCCCTGTACGATGGTTCTGACCTCGCAGGCCAGGGCGGGTGCCCGGTTGCCATCAATCAGTGCCATCTGAGGCGCCGGGGAAAGCTGTTCTACAGCCCGCTGCATTCCCAGCATCGTGGCCTGCAAAATATTGACCCGATCTATTTCTTCAACGTCCACTTCCACGATCGACCAGGCCAGTGCCATTTCCTTGATTTGGGGGTAGAGCGCCTCGCGCCGCTTCTCGGTCAGCCGCTTGGAATCGTCCAGGCCTTCAATGTGGTTTTTTGGATCAAGTATCACGGCAGCGACGAGCACCGGACCGGCCAGTGGACCGCGGCCGGCTTCGTCCACGCCTGCTATTCGCAGGCTCATAGCCTGAGCAGGGCGCAGATGGCCTCTGCTGCTTTTTTACTGGCGTTGCAGCGCAGTTGGTCGTGTATCTCCCCGAAGCGCTGACGAAGCGTTTCCCGCGGCCCCTCCGGATCCAGCCACCGGGCCGTTTCAGCAGCCAGTCGAATGGCGTTGGCGTCATGCTGGATCAGTTCGGGCACCAGTAACTCTCCGGCCAGTATGTTGGGCAAGGAAAACAGCTGGGGCCTGATTAGCTTGAGGTGTTTCGCTATTTGGTAGGTCGCAGTTGAAACCCGGTATGCGACGGTCATCGGCCGGTTCACCATTAAGGTCTCCAGGGTAGCGGTGCCTGAGGCGCTCATCACCGCGTCAGCCGCGGCGATCACTGTTCTCGGGTCATGGTCCACCAGGCAAATGGCACTGAAATCCAGACGCTGCATTGTCTCTTCAAATATCCCCCTGACTTTCTCATTGGCCATCGCGGTGACGAATTGCATGCCCGGCTGTTCTGCGGCCAGCAGACGGGCTGCTTCAATCATGGGTTCGGCAAGTCGAGAAACTTCGCCGACGCGGCTGCCTGGCAGCAAGGCGACAGTGGGGGCGGTAGGGTTAAGCTGCAGGCGAACACGCGCCAGGGCCGGGTCATGGTCCGGCTGGATTTGATCTGCCATGGGGTGACCGACATAAACGGCCGGCACACCGTGTGACTTGTAGAAATCTGGTTCGAACGGAAACAGGCATAGAACCAGGTCAGCGGCACGACCAATTTTTCTTACCCTCCTCTGGCGCCAGGCCCAGACCGTTGGGCTTACGTAGTGCACGGTCTTGATGCCCAGCCTGCGCAGCTTGATCTCGAGCCCCAGGTTGAAGTCAGGTGCATCTATGCCGATGAATATATCGGGTTTGCGCTCTGCCAGGCGCCGTCTGAGATTTCTGCGTAAGCGGATCAGGCGGGGCAGGTGCGAGAGCACCTCGAACAGGCCAAACAGGGCAAGTTCCTCGGCGTCCCACCAGGTTTCCATACCCGCAGCTCGCATCTTCTTGCCGCCCACACCAATGAACTGCGCCTGCGGATGGCTTTTTCGAAGCTGGTCGATGAGAGCTGCTCCCAGTTGATCGCCGGAGGCTTCGCCGGCGACCAGGGCAATAATGGGGGCCTGGTTTTTCATGTTGTAATGGGGTCAGTGCTTCAGCGGATGAAGCCTTTCACCGTGGTATCGAAGAACTCTGTCCACGGCTTGATCTCATCGTGGTTCTCGGCCATTTCAACCAGCTGTTCTTTCGCTTCTTCAAACGGAATGCCTGAGCGGTACAGCAGTTTATACGCCCTGCGCACTTGCTGAATCTGTTCTGTCGAATAGCCGCGCCGCCGCAGCCCTTCGGTGTTTACACCTTTCACCCTGGCCTTCTCACCCGAGACGGTGACATAAGGCGGGATGCTCTGGTTTACGTGGCTGGCGAAAGAAGTAAAGCTGTGCTCACCCACGTTGCAGAATTGGTGGATCAGGGAGTAGCCGGACAGAATGGCCCAGTTCCCCACGGTGACATGTCCAGCCAGCGACGCGTTGTTGGCCATAATGATGTTGTCACCCAGGACACAGTCATGCGCAATGTGAACGCAGGCCATGATCCAGTTATTGTTGCCAATGATGGTTTTTCCGCTGCCCTGGATGGTTCCGCGGCTGAAGGTGCATAACTCGCGGATGGTGTTGTTGTCTCCGATAACCAGTTCGGTGTCCTCGCCGTTGTACTTCTTGTCCTGCGGTTCCTCACCCATCGATGCAAACTGGAAGATCCGGTTGTTTTCCCCCAGCGTGGTGCGCCCGGTGAGGACTACATGAGGCCCTATCCAGCAGCCCGGGCCAATGGTGACATTCGGGCCGATAATGCTGAACGCCCCGATTTCAACATCCTCAGAGATTTGGGCGGCTGGATCGACCAGGGCCCGGTCATGAATTTTGCTCATTCCGATTTGCCGGCACAGAGTAGTTCGCAGCTGGCTACAGGATTGCCGTTAACGCTCGCCTGGCACTCGTAACGCCCCATTCGGCGCATGATCCGTTTCTGGATGACATCCAACACCAGTTGGTCACCCGGGACAACGATTTGGGTAAAACGTGCTTTGTCCACTTTCACCAGGTAATACAGCTCACCGGTATGCCCTTCCATTTCAGCGGCGAGGTGCGCCAACATGCCTGAGGCCTGGGCCATTGCTTCGATCATCAGCACGCCGGGCATGACCGGGTTGCCGGGAAAATGTCCGGTGAAAAAGGGTTCGTTGTTTGCTATGTTTTTTATCCCGATCAGTCGTTTTTCCGGCTCTATTTCCATTTCAAGCACCCGGTCGAGCAACAGGAACGGGTGACGGTGAGGCAGGTATTTCACGATCTCATGAGCCTCGATCGGGTTGGGCAATAGGTTATTTTTCAGCATCTGTTTTTTTTCCCAATTCTATTTCAAGAGCACGGACTTTCCGCGCGAGTTCATTGAGTTTGCGGAACCTGGCCACGTTGCGGTTCCAGATCCCCAGGGGCATTGAATGAAAATTTCCGCTCCAGACGGAGCCCGGCTCAAGGATGGGCTTGCCGACCTGGCTGCCCCCAGTGATCGTAACCCGGTCAGCGAGCTGCAAATGGCCCGACACGCGAACTCCTCCGCCTATCATGCAGTTTCTGCCGATATGCGCGCTACCGGCGATCCCCGACATTCCCGCCATCGCCGTATGTGCTCCAATATGGACGTTGTGGGCAACCTGGCACAGGTTGTCGATCCGTACATCGTTCTCCAGCACGGTATTGCCGACCGCACCGCGGTCGATACAGCTGTTGGCGCCGATTTCACAATCATCGCCAATGACGACGGAACCCAATTGCGGGACTTTTTCCCAATGGTCCCCTGCAAACGCAATGCCGAATCCATCGGCACCGATGACGGCTCCGGAGTGGATGATGACCCGTTTTGCCAGCGAGACCCCGTGGCCAAGCGTGACGTTGGCACCCAGGCTGCAGTGTTCATCCAGACGGCATTCGGCAGCGAGAACAGTACCGGGACCGATTGCGCAGCCATCGCCTATTTCACAGTGCTCACCGATGGTTACATTCGGGCCGATGCTGACGTTTTTGCCCAAGCTGACCGATTCGGCGATGAATGCCGTCGTGTGGATGCCGGGTTGCGGCCTGGGGCGCGGGTCAAACAGTACGGCCAGACGTGCATAGGCTATGTATGGATCTGCAGCCACCAGGCAATGGGTTGGACAGTCAGCGGCATCCCCCTCTTTCAGGATTACGGCGCCCGCGCGGGTCGCCGGCAGTTGCTTTCGGTAGGAGGGATTGGCCAGGAAGGTGATCTGGGTCGGGCCGGCTGATTCCAGTGTGCTAATACCATCGATCAGCACTTCACCATCTCCGATCAGGGCGAGACCGAACTGGCTGCTGAGGTCGGACAGGCTATACGCTCTTTTTAAAATCGGCATGGTTTGAATGCGGACTTCAGGGTATGACCAGCTCTAGTTGGTCCGCCGCGTATTCGACTTCCAACTGTTCCAGAATAAGGTTTGTGATGTCCAGGTCGGGATTGGCGTAAATCACCGGGCTCGAAATAATCAGGTCAAACCCATTTCTTTGGGCGATTTCCTGTACAGCGACGTTGATTTCTTCTTCCAGTCGCTGGACTTCTTCTGTGCGGCGGAAAGAGAGTTCATCCCGGAGGTCTTCTGTGCGCCGGGTAACGTTGCGGCGTAATTCGCGCAGGTCCCGTTCCATTTGTAACTGGCGGTCTTCGGCCAGGTCGCCTTGCTGCATTCGCATCTCAAGGGCGTCTGCCCGTAACTCGTCCATTTCGATGGAGTCATTGCGTTCGCGAAATTCCAGGTCCAGCTTGGACCGGCCGGCCATTACCTGGGGCGCACTGTCCAGAACTGCCTTCATATCCACATACCCGATCCGCAATTGCTGGGCACCGACCGGTGCGCTGAGCGCAAGGCCGAGAAGCAATATGCAAATTGTGCGGACGTAATACCACATACTCCGTATTGTACACACAACACGGAGATTAAAGAATATCGGGAGTGAAGCTTGCTAGAACGTTGTTCCGAATGAGAATTGCAGGTCTTCGGTACGGTCACCCGGACGATCCCTGAACGGGAAAGCGTATGAGATCACGATGGGCCCGACCGGCGCTTCCCAGGTTACCGAAACACCGAAAGAACCCCTCAGCTTATCGACCTCAAACGCCTGGAGGTTTTCATACACGTAGCCGGTGTCAACAAACAAGGCGATACGCGTTCCACTCTGACTGCCGACGAAAGGTGTCGGGAAGGCCAGTTCCACACCGCCGGCAACTTTGAAATCGCCACCAACAGAGCGGCAAAATGCATCCTTCGGACCCAGGGTGTTGTCGTCATAACCGCGCAGATCGCGCACGCCGCCGCTGTAGAAGTGCTCATAGAACGGCAGGCCGGTGTCCAGCTTCATCAGGTCGGTCGGGTCACATTCGCCAAGCGGCGCGTCCACTTCAAGGGGTGTCGCCAGCGATGTCTTGTCATAATTATCATAAGAGTCGCCGTAACCCAGGTTGCCCCTGACAGCAAAAACCAGTCCACCCCAGATGGGCCAGTACTTGGCGCCGCGGTACATTAACTTGTAGTACTGCCTGCTACTGCCGGGCAGAGCGGTTTGCAGTGACAAGGACTGCGCTGAACCGCGAGAGGGGTTCAGGAAGTGGTTTCGGCTGTCACGTGTCCAGCTGACGTTCCAGTCCAGGACGTTGAACTCACGTTCGTTGTCTGTAATGACTCCGTTGCCGTCATGATCAAGAGAGTGGGACAAAGGGTCGCCGTTAGAAGGCACCAACCCAAACTCGTTACAAATGCCGGCCTCCACGTCAAGATCAATACAGCTGAATGAGCCGATGTTGAGCTGGGAATGACGGTAACCACCGCCCGACCGGAGGTAATCTACCTCGGTGACCGGCACACCAAAATTCACGCCAAACGCATATTCGCTACTCGTGAAAGTGGAAATGTTGGCCTGCCCCTGATCAAACTCCTGGTAGCGTGCATAAAAGCCGCGACTAACGCCGTCGTCGGTCCAGTAGGGGTTGTCATAGGACAGATTCAGGCTGCTGATAATGCTGCTGTGGGAGAGACCCAGTCCCAGGCGCTTACCGCTGCCGATGAAGTTTTCCTGCTGAATACTGAGTGAAGCGATCAGGCCCTGTACCTGTGAAAAACCCAGTCCTACGGTGAAACTGCCGGCCGGTCGCTCCATCACACTAACGATAATGTCGACCTGATCATCCGTGCCGGGTACCGGGGGTGTCTCAATATTTACCTGTTCAAAATATGACAGGCGTTGCAAGCGTACCTTGGAGCGATCGATGGCAGTTTGCGAGAACCAGGCCCCTTCCATCTGACGCATCTCGCGCCTCAGGACCTCATCCTTTGTTTTGCTGTTACCGACGAACTGGATTCGGCGGATGTAAACACGTTTGCCCGGGTCGACAAAAAAGTTGATCGACACCAGTCGATTGTCGCGGTCCACGTCGGTTATCGGGTTTACGTTGGCAAAGGCATAACCAATGTTGGCCAGGATCGAGGTGATGTTTTCAACACTTTGCTCGACTTTCTTGCGCGAAAAAATCTCACCGGGCTGGGCGACGATCAGGCGACGGATAGTGCCCTCATCAATCACGAGATCGCCGGTAATGGAGACTTCATCAACGCCGTATACATCGCCTTCAACGACATTGGCGGTGATGTAGATATCATCTTTTTCAGATCCGATCGCTACCTGGGTCGATTCGACGCTGAAATCAACGTAGCCACGGTCGAGGTAGTAGGAACGCAGTTTTTCCATGTCGCCCGATAGCTTCTCGCGCGAGTATTGTCCTTCCTTCGACCAGAACTTCCACTTGGGCTTAATGTTGGCTTCGAAATCCTTACGGATCTCCTTGTCGCTAAAGGTTTCGTTGCCGACGATGTTGATGTGGCGAATTTCTGCTACATCACCTTCATCAATGACGATGGCAATTCTCACCCGGTTGCGCTCAAGTTCGGTTACGCGTGTATCAACGCTGACCGCATAGCGGCCCTGACTGAAATACTGCTGAATCAGCTCCTGTCGGAGGCGGTCAAGCACCAGCCGGTCAAAAACTTCGCCCTCCGAAAGGCCAATATCAAAAAGTACCCGCCTCAGTTCTTCTTCTTTGATGGCTTTGTTACCCGCCAGACTAACGGTCGCGATGGCTGGCCGCTCCCGCACGGTGACCACCAGGATGTTGCCCTCGCGGTCCAGCGAAATATCCTGGAAAAAGCCTGTTCGGTACAGTTCGCGAATGGCGAGGCGCGCATTGGACGGGTTCAGCTGGTCGCCACGGTTTAGCGGCATATAGTTGTACACCGTGCCCTCTGAAATTCGCTGCAAGCCTTCGACGCGAATGTCGGCAATGGTGAACGAGTCTGCGCCGTGTGCAAGATTGGCCCACAGCAGGCAGCTCAGCATTAGAGTGAGAATTCTTATCATTTAATCAGACAATCTGTGATTGGGGTGGAGTCTATCCGACCAACCGTAAAATATCGTTAATAAAAGCAAGGCTCATCAGACTTGCCAGTGCGATGAGCCCAAAATATTGACCCGCTACCTGAGCTTGCTCAGATACCGGGCTTCCTTTTACCAATTCTATCAGGTAATAGAGCAGATGACCCCCATCCAGCACAGGAATTGGCAGCAGATTCAGAATGCCAAGACTAAGGCTGATGGCCGCCAGGAAAAAAAGAAAGTGGGATAATCCCGCCGTTGCTGAAGAATTAGCAAACCGAGCGATACTGATAGGGCCGGACAGGTTTTTGACCGAAGCTTTGCCGGTGACCATGCGCCCGAGCAGGCCAAGCGTGGATCCCGTCAGGCGCCAGGTCTCTTTGACCGCCGCCGCCAGGCCGTCAACCGGGCCCAGTTGCAAGGTTATCGCGGCGCGCTCGAGCATTGCTGTTTGTTCACCGGTGATCTCGGCGTTCGTGACACCCAGGATAAGCCTGCTGGAAAATACACCACTCTTTTCTTTGCGTGGGCTGACCTCGACCTCGATGATGACGCCGTCGCGATCAATGGTGATGGGCAAAGGCTGGCCATCGCTTCCATGGGTTTGCACCAGGTGCCCGATCCAGGTCCAGTGGGGAACATCCTCACCGGCAATCTTCACGATACGGTCGCCCCTGTAAAGCCCTGCCTGGTCCGCCGGGCTGTCATCAGACACTTCTCCGACGATGGCCGGAACTTCCAGCCTCCACGGCTCGATACCGACGGCTTCGAGTGTCTTTTCCTCGCTGAAGTCACTACCCAGGGCCGTCAGGTCCAGAATGTGCTCTGAGCGGATTCCACTGGCGTCCTCAACCGTAACGCGGGTGGCTTCGCGGTCCAGAGAATGGGCCACCAGTTCAAGGATGGCATGTGACCAGGTTCGGGTATCGAGGTCATCTACCGCCACAATGGCGTCTCCCTGCTCCAGTCCGGCTTCAGCGGCAATGCCGGAAACCGAACCGATAAGAGGTCTCGACTCGGGAATACCAACCAGAAACATCAACCAGAAAGCAAGGACGGCAAACACCAGGTTGAACACCGGGCCGGCCGCAACAATTGCAATTCGGGCCCAGACAGATTTGCGGTTGAAAGCCTGGTCCAGTTCATCCTCTGGTACCTCACCCTCACGCTCGTCCAGCATTTTTACGTATCCACCCAACGGGATAGCGGCAATCACGTATTCGGTGCCGTCCGCCCCGCGTCTTGACCAGATGGCCTTGCCGAAACCGATGGAAAAGCGCAATACGCGGACGCCGAGTTTTCGCGCTACCCAAAAATGGCCGAACTCGTGAAACGTGATCAACAAGCCCAGTGCGACCAGTAACCACCATATTGAACCCAGAAACTCACCCATTGAAATTTGCCACCCATTCATTTGCGGTCCGGCGTGCCTGCCGGTCCTGATCCATTACATCGTCCAGGTCTTTGACGGCGGTGACGGCAATCCGTTCCATCACCTCGGCCACCAATTGGGGGATATGGTTGAATCCTATTCTGCGTTCAAGGAAGGCTGCAACGGCAACCTCATTGGCGGCGTTCAGTGTTACCGGCGCGCTGGCGCCGCTGTGCATGGCCTCGAATGCGAGATTCAGGCAGGGGAAACGGTCGAGGTCCGGTTTTTCAAAGCTGAGGTCATTCATCCGTGCAATGTTGAGGCGTTCTACCCCGGCTTCAATGCGTTCGGGCCATGCAAGTGTGTGCGCGATAGGTGTTCGCATGTCCGGTGTTCCCAACTGGGCCAGCACAGACCCGTCGAGATAGGCAACCATGGAGTGAATGATGCTCTGGGGGTGCACGACCACCTCGATCTGGTCTGGGTTAGCGTTGAATAACCAACGTGCCTCGATCACTTCCAGGCCCTTGTTCATCAGGGTGGCGGAGTCCACGGAGATCTTCTTTCCCATGCTCCAGTTAGGGTGGTTACAGGCCTGTTCAGGAGTTACCTTGCTGAACTGGTCAGCAGGCAGCTCACGGAACGGGCCTCCGGAAGCCGTCAGGATGATCTTTTCGACACCGGCAGCATCCAACCCGCGATCGAAGCCATCGGGCAAGGCCTGGAAAATGGCATTGTGTTCCGAGTCCACCGGCAGTATCCGGGCGTTGTTCTTTTTTGCCTCAGCGACGAAAACTTCGCCGGCAATAACCAGCGATTCCTTGTTGGCCAGAAGGATTTTCTTACCACGGCGAGCCGCTTCGAAAGTTGAACTCAGGCCGGCAGCACCCACGATGGCAGCCATAACGGTATCGGTTTCGGGCATGCCTGCAGCTTCTTTAAGGCCGGCATCGCCACTCATTACCTGCGCCCGGGAACCGGCTTTGCGTAGAGCCCGTGCAAGGTCCTGTTCGAGGGTAGGGTCTGCTGTCACGGCAAGGTCTGCATCAAACCGGACGCACTGCTCGGACAATTTCTTAATGTTCCTGTTGGCGGTCAATGCAACCACTCGGAATCGGTCCGGATTACGTTCGATCACGTCCAGTGTGTTCTCGCCGATAGAGCCGGTGGAACCGAGAACGGACACTCTGTTTCGTTTCATCAGGCCAATACCGCGTAGGCCAGTGCAAAAAAGGGTGCGCCTGCAAGCAAGCTGTCATAGCGGTCCAGGATTCCGCCATGGCCCGGAAAAATCGTCCCGGTGTCTTTCAGGCCAACCGTTCGCTTGTGGATACTGATGAACAGGTCTCCGCCGACAGAGGTCAGTGTGGTCAGGGCAGTCATGATAATCAGTGCGAAGGCCGGAATACTCAATCCTGCGATCAAGCTGGTCCAGAGGAACGCCGCGGCAACCGCCAGGGCCATGCCTCCATATACCCCTTCCCAGGTTTTATTGGGGCTGATAATGGGGGCAAGTTTATGTTTTCCAAACTGTTTTCCGCTAAAGTAAGCGCCGACATCAGAGGCCCAGATCACCAGCAGTAAAAGGAAAACAATGAACGGTCCATTGGGCTGTTCATGCAGCCATGACAGGGAAAACCAGCAAAAGGTGATCGCACCAAGGGCGGACAGGAACCCCAGGCGCCGAAAATTGGTGTCAACCTGCTCACCTTCTTTGAAAAACGAAAGTCGGCTGAACATGATCAACCAGGCCAGGCAGCCGGCGGCAAGGACGGTTAACACTTGCATATCAGCTGCGGGCCAGAAATACAGCATCAGGCCCAGGATGATGGATTGGAGTGCCAGTAGCATCCAACCTGTGCTGGTGGAAAGGCCGGCGAGTCGACGGAACTCCCAGCAACCCATCAGCAGCGGGAGGGCGATGATCAGCCTGAACAACCAGGATGGTGGAAGAAACACCAACGCGATTGTCGCAGGAACAATAACCAGTGCTGTAAGGATCCGCGTCTTAAGCAATGTCTTGATCTCTCATGCCGACTGCTGCCGGATCTGCTCGCCAGTCAGCCCGAAACGGCGCTCCCTGGACTGGAATGTGGAAATGGCCTGGTCGAGTACTTCGGGGCTGAAATCGGGCCACAACACCTTTGTGAAATAGAGTTCGGTGTATGCGCTTTGCCACAGCAGGAAATTACTGATGCGCATTTCCCCTCCCGTCCGGATTAAGAGGTCTGGGTCGATGCTGTCCGCCAGGGCCAGCTGGCCGGTGAAGAATTCCTCGTCAATCTGCTGTGGGCTGATTTGTCCGCTGGCCACTGCACGTGCAGCCTTGCGGGCGGCGTTCACGATATCCCATCTGCCGCCGTAATTTGTGGCCACGTTCAAGGTCTGCGTGGTATTGCCTGCCGTCAATGCCATTGACTGCTTCATTTTCTGTTGCATTTCCGGTGTGAAGGCCGAGAGGTCGCCAACAAAGCGAATGCGCACACCGTTTTCATGCAGTTCTTTGGATTCGCGGTCGAGGGCACGCATGAACAATTCCATCAGGCGGCTGACCTCTTTCTTCGGGCGGTTCCAGTTCTCGCTTGAAAAAGCGAAAACTGTTAATTCTTTGACGCCCCTTTTTCCGCTGTGTTCAACAATCTTGCGGAGTGCTTTGAGGCCGGCCTGGTGACCAAAGGTCCGGGGCCGGTTTCTCTTCTCGGCCCAGCGCCCGTTGCCATCCATGACAATCGCAATATGGGCCGGAATGTCCGCTGTGCTGATCACACCGGGTCAGATTTCAAGGAGTTCTTTTTCCTTTTCAGCAACGATCTCATCGACTTTGCTGACAGCGAGGTTGGTCACGTCTTGAATCTCGGTCTCTGCCTTGCGCTCCTCGTCCTCGGAAATCTCCTTATCTTTCAATAGTTCCTTGATGTGGTGGTTCGCATCGCGCCGGATGTTGCGGACGGCAATCTTGGCGTTTTCGCCTTCGTTATGAACCACCTTTCCGAGTTCAATACGGCGTTCTTCGGTCAGAGGGGGCAAGGGTATGCGAATCACCTGGCCTGCTGTCGAAGGGTTCAGGCCGAGGTCGGACTTCAGGATGGCTTTCTCAATGGCCTGGACCATCGACTTATCCCAGGGCGTAATACTCAATGTGCGGGCATCTTCGACCGCGACACTGGCAGCCTGTCCGATAGGGACTTCATTACCGTAGTAATCCACGTGGACGTGTTCCAGCAGGCTGGGATGCGCCCGGCCGGTTCTTATTTTGGCCAGTTCGTGACGCAGCGCATCAAGACTCTTGTTCATGCGGGTCCGGGTGTCTTGTTTGATTTCAGGAAGCATGCAATTCTCCTATTTGCTGATCAGGTTCTTTCTAAGTAATCAGGAAACCAGTGTGCCGATCGGTTCACCTTTAACTATGCGACCCAGGTTGCCTTCCCCGAACACATTGAAAATACGAATAGGCATGTTCTGACCGCGGCAAAGCACAATCGCATTAGCGTCCATGACGCCCAGCTTGTTCTCAATGACCTGGTCGTAACCCAGTTGATCGAAGCGCACGGCGGTCTTGTCTTTGACCGGGTCTGCCGAATAGACACCGTCGACCTTGGTTGCTTTGAGCACGATATCAGCGTTTATTTCAATTGCGCGCAAGGCTGCCGCCGTGTCTGTTGTGAAGAAGGGATTACCTGTACCGCCCGCGCAGATGACAACGCGGCCTTTTTGCAGATGGCGGATTGCGCGGCGACGGATGTAGTCTTCGCAGACGTCGTGCGCAGAAATTGCCGACATGACACGCACATCGGTATCGATACTTTCAAGCGCGTCCTGCAACGCCAGGGAATTCATCACCGTGGCCAGCATGCCCATATGGTCGCCCGTTACACGGTCGATTCCGGATTCAGCCAGGCCGGCGCCACGGAAAATGTTGCCGCCGCCAATGACGACGGCAACTTCGATACCCAGTTTGGTAACATCACTGATTTCGACGGCTATCCGGTGAATGATATCCGGATCGATGCCGTAGTCTTCCTTACCCAGTAGCGCTTCGCCACTGAGTTTCAGAAGGATTCTCTGGAAAGCTTCTTCAGCCACCGGTTACCTGTTGCATCACTTCTTCCGCAAAATTTTCTTCTTTCTTTTCAATGCCATCGCCAACTTCGAGCCGGTCAAAACCATTCACCGTGGCAGAACTCTGCTTGAGCAGTTGTTCCACCGTGATGTCTCCGTCCTTGACGAAAGGCTGTCCCAGCAGTGTGATACCTGAGAGGTGTTTGCGCAAGCGTCCGGTAACCATTTTTTCAATGATTTCCTGAGGCTTACCGCTGTCCTGCGCCTGGGCGATCAGGATTTCTTTCTCGTGGGCCATCACGTCGGCCGGAACATCATCTGCTGAGATGAATTCGGGGTTAAGTGCGGCAACATGCATCGCCAGATCGCGGGCAAGATCTTCGTCGCCACCGGAGATGTCGACCAGTACACCGATTTTTCCACCATGGACATAAGCGCCGAGTGTGCCTTCTGTTGATTCCCTGACGAAACGGCGCACCTGGATGTTCTCACCGATCTTGGTAACCAGGACCTGGCGAGCCTCTTCCAGGCTGCTGCCGGCATGGCTGGAAGCCATCAGGGCATCTACATCAGCCGGCGCTTCAGTCAGTGCATTATTTGCCACGGCGCTGGCGAAGGCGTTGAAGTTATCGTCTTTGGCCACAAAATCAGTTTCGCAGTTGATTTCGACCATTACAGCCTGCTTGCCACCGTTGGCAACTGCCAGCGCGATCTTGCCTTCGGCTGCGATCCTGCTTGATTTCTTATCTGCCTGGGCCAGGCCGGAAATACGCAGCAATTCAATTGCCGCTTCAAGGTCGCCATTGGTTTCCACCAGCGCCTTTTTGCATTCCATCATTCCAGCGCCGGTCCGTTCGCGCAGTTCTTTTACCATTGCAGCTGTTACTGCCATGAGATCTTCCTCTTCTGTATGTCGGTATTAGTTAAGGTGCTGATTAGTCATCAGTCTTTGGCGCAGCTGCCTTCTTCACCACTTTTTTCTTGGCGGCTTTCTTCTTGGCAACCTTCTTTTTCGGTGCGGCTTTGGCTACTACTT
>CAYUBS010000060.1:14711-16590 GCA_964443145.1 uncultured Wenzhouxiangellaceae bacterium
AGCAACGGCCTCAACGACGGCTTCGGCTACTACTTCCTCAGCAACGGCTTCAACGACGGCTTCGGCTACTACTTCTTCAGCAGCGGCCTCAACGACGGCCTCGGCTACTACTTCTTCAGCAACGGCCTCGACCGGTGCTGCGGCAGGTGCTGCGGCAGGTGCTTTGCGTGCCACTACTTTCTTGCCGGTCTTCTTGCGGTCAGCGGCTTTGGCGTCGGTTTTTGGTTTGCTGGCCTTGCGCTTGATCGGGTTGCCCTTTGCATCGAGTTCGATAAATTCGTCATCCACGTCAACCTGTGGGACTGAAGCGCGGCCTTCCAACACTGCGTCAGCGGCCAACTCGGCGTACAGGCGGACCGAGCGAATAGCGTCGTCATTGCCTGGAATGACATAGTCAAGGCCTTCGGGTGAGCAGTTGGTGTCCACGATAGCGATCACGGGGATGCCCAGCTTGCGTGCTTCTTTGACGGCGATGTCTTCGTGGCTGACGTCAACTATAAACAGCGCATCCGGAAGGTGCTTCATGTCCTTGATGCCGCCCAGGCTGCGTTCCAGCTTGTCGCGTTCACGGGTCAGTTGCAGAATTTCTTTCTTCACCAGATGCTCAATGCTGCCGTCTTCCTGCATGCTCTCAAGTTGCTTCAAACGTTTGACGGAAGCCTTGATGGTGCGATAGTTGGTCAACATGCCACCGAGCCAGCGATGTGATACGTAGGGCATGCCGCAACGCTGTGCTTCTTCGGCAATGGCAGTGCTGGCAGCACGCTTGGTGCCGACAAACATGATAGAGCCACGTTTTGCAGCGAGCTTACTGATGAAATTCATTGCGTCATTAAGCAACGGCAGTGATTTTTCCAGGTTGATGATATGGATTTTGCCGCGGGCTCCGAAAATATAGGGAGCCATTTTGGGATTCCAGTAACGAGTCTGGTGACCGAAGTGCACGCCTGCTTCAAGCATTTGGCGCATGGTGACGTTAGCCATTGTGTTATGTCCTTTAAATACAGGAAAGCCTGCAGCGTCCTATTTGGATACAAGGCTGCGGATTTCCGGGGTTAATCCTCCACTCACCCGTTGCAGAGACTCTCCGGTGTTTGCCGGGAGCACCCCTCTGAACCGTTGCGGTGCGTGTGCGTATTTGACGTGTGGTCCAAGCCTGAAACCAGGCTGTATGACACGCCTTGTTGCTTCAATCGACCCGAAGTGGCCAAAAGAGCCGGAGAAATGTATCAGAGGCAGAGCCTTTTGGCAACCGTATTTAGTGCGCCGAAGGCGAATAGTGCAGTCCGGTTGTCAGCTTGACCTATTGATTACCCTGCATTGAGCTCACGGGCCCGGGTCTGAAGTTTTTTCAGGGCGATGCCCAGCATCCGCTTTTCCTCTTCACTGAGCGTCTCCAGTAAATCTTCCTCGTAACGTTGCGCCAGCGGTATGACGTCTCCCAGCACCTTGCCACCGGGCCCGGTCGTAATGTGCAGTCGCATACGGCGGCGGTCAGCCGGATCGGCGGTCCTTTCGATGAAATTCCTGCCGGACAGACGTTTTACTGCACGGGAGATGGCGACCTTGTCTACTGCGGTTCGCTCGACAATTTCACTGGCCGTGAGGCCTGGATAGCGGCCCAGTACGGCCATGACGCGCCACTCTGTAACCGAGATGTCGTGCCGGTGCCGGTAAGCCTGTGCGATGCCGGCACTGACGGTGTTGGTCAGCAGGGAAAGCCGGTAGGGCAAAAAGTGCTCGAGTTCGAAATCGGAGGGTTTGACGGATCGATTCATGGGTCTTCCAGCTTGCATATAGTTACAAATGTAACTAATATATTGAACCACCGCAAGCCGATCATGGAGCCGCAAGATGTCACGAAACTGGATTTCATTTC
>CAYUBS010000061.1:0-16586 GCA_964443145.1 uncultured Wenzhouxiangellaceae bacterium
GGCATAGCCAGCAGATTTACAGTCTGCCCTCGTTGACCGCTTGAGTACCCCTCCGGTACTTCGCACCATTTCCATATGGGCCGAATTTGTGTGCCGCGAAGGGCAAACCTTGCCGGCAAAACCGTCCTTCCACAGACAGCGGCAGGCAAGCCGCTTATTTTGGCCCACCAGCCATCGCCTGTCAACAAACAAGCAGTGGCCGGCGCGGAATTCTACATGCTTAGGAATTCAGGAGCAATAGCGATGTGCGAATCAATTGCCATCCAGGATTTTTTACACATTAAAACGAAAATGCATGATGTCGCCTTCACAAACGATATAAGTCTTACCTTCCAATCTGAGCTTGCCCGCTTCTTTTGCCGCTTGCTCACCCCCAAGGGATACGAATTCGTCATAGGCGGTAACTTCCGCCCGGATGAACCCGCGTTCGAAATCGGTGTGGATGCGGCCGGCCGCCTGCGGTGCCGTAGAGCCGGCATGCACTGTCCAGGCGCGCACCTCGCGCTCACCCACGGTAAAGAAGGTCAATAGCTCAAGCAGAGAGTAGCCTGCCCGGATAACCTGAGCCAACCCGGACTCCTCCATCCCCAATTCTTCCAGGAACTCTTGCCGGTCGCCTTCGTCCAGCTGTGAAATCTCAGCTTCGATACCCGCGCAGACCGGTACGACCTCGGCGTTTTCCGTGGCGGCCTTTTCGCGGACGGCCTGCAGGTACGCATTGTTCTCAAAACCATCTTCGGAAACATTGGCGACGTACATGACCGGCTTTGTTGTAATAAGGTGCAGGTCACGGATCAACAACTCTTCTTCTTTACTCAGGTCGACATTCCTCGCCCGGTGACCTTCATCCAGGCAAGCCCTTAGCTTCTCCAGCACGACCATGCGTGCACGGTCTTCTTTGTCGTTGGCCTTCAGGCGTTTTGTAGTACGCTCAATCGCCCGCTCCACGGATTCCAGATCCGCCAGCGCCAATTCAGTATTGATAATCTCAACGTCGGAAAGCGGATCCAGCCGCCCCGCCACGTGGACAATGTCATCGTTGTCGAAACAGCGGACAACATGGGCAATGGCGTCGGTCTCGCGAATGTGTGCCAGGAATTTATTACCCAGCCCTTCACCCTTTGAGGCGCCTTCAACCAGGCCGGCGATGTCGACGAATTCCATCGTAGTAGGGATGACTTTCTGCGGCTGGGCGATCGCTGCCAGGGCGGCAAGGCGCAGATCGGGCACCTCCACCATGCCCACGTTCGGCTCAATCGTACAAAAAGGATAATTCTCCGCCGCAATTTCCGCGCGCGTGAGTGAATTGAACAAAGTGGATTTTCCAACATTTGGAAGACCCACGATTCCACACTTAAAGCCCATTTTCTTTCACCGTATGTAATTCCTTCATGGCCCCTGCCACATCACCGTCCAGCACGCGCGCCATGGCGTCTACTGCATCGGATATCGAATCTCGTATCTGGCGCTCCTGTGCGGCCGTCGCACGGCTGAGCACATAAGCTGTTACTGCGTCCTTCACACCCGGATGTCCGATTCCAATGCGCAACCTCAGAAAATCGTGATCCAGGGTATGCCGAAACGTATCGCGAATGCCATTATGGCCACCGTGGCCACCGCCCTGCTTCAACCGGGCCACGCCGGGCGACAAATCCAATTCGTCATAAGCGATCAGCATGTGCTGCGCACCGGCCTTGTAATAATCCATTACGGCACGCACCGACTGACCACTGTGATTCATGAAAGTAGTTGGCCTGGCCAGGATGCAATCGTGGCCGAACAGCTGGGCCCGGACCGTTTCAGCATGCAGCCTGGACTGGCTCCTGAACGACACGCCGGCCACCTGCGCCAGCCGGTCCAAAAACCAAAACCCGGCGTTGTGCCGGGTTTCTTCGTATTTTGACCCGGGGTTGCCGAGCCCGAATATCAGGAAAGGCACCGTGTCACCTGCTTACGCTATGGAACGGGAGCGGCTTATTCGCCGCCCTCTTCCCTGGGCTTATCGCCGGCTTCAGCATCTGCGTCTGCATCTGCGTCTGCATCTGCGTCTGCGTCTTCAGACAGTTCAGCGCCCTCACCCAGTTCGCCTTCGGCCAGAGCGGCTTCAGCGTCTGCGGCGGCGGCAGCACCGGTACCCTGGTCTTCCTTGATGTGAACTGCGTTGGCAATAGCCATATCGTGCTCTTCACCTTCCATCTCAAGCACGGGAATGGTTACACCCTCGGGCAATACGATGCTGGACAGCATGACGGAATCACCCGCGTCCATCTCGGAAAGATCAGCCGATAAGAACTCTGGAATGTCTTTCGGCAGAGCAGAGATTTCAATTTCTGTCACCTGGTGCTGAATAACCACACCGGAAGCCTTGCCGGCCGGAGACTCATCTTCACCCGCAAAATGGATCGGGACGGAAATTCTGAGCACTTCCGCAGCAGAAACGCGCAAAAAGTCGATGTGCATGATCAGGGGGCGAAAAGGATGGCGGTGCATATCCCTTACAACGGCCTGCTGAGTGCGATCTTTACCGACCTTGATCTCCAGGATGCTGGAGAAGAACGATTCATTTTCGACGGCGTGCAACAACTCGCCCTGATCCAGGGTAAGCGAAACGGGATCAATATGACCCCCGTAAATTACCGCGGGAACTTTCCCTTCGTGACGCAGGCGGCGGCTCGCACCTTTCCCCACGTCCTCACGGATCTCCGCGATGATGGTATTTGTATCAGACATGATTAACCTCTTTCATTAAAGAATTTACCCGATCCGCGACCAGGCCGGGCACCGAAAAAACAGCCGCCCATTATAAATCAAAAGTGTAAAGGAAAGGAAGAGCCGTGACTTAATCTACGTACATTGAGCTGACGGACTCTCCATGAGCCATGCGGCGGATGGTTTCGGCCAGCATTTGTGCGATAGACAACTGCCTGATCTTGCCGCAGGTCCGGGCAGCTTCGCTGAGCGGAATGGTATCGGTAACAACCAGCTCATCCATCTCTGAATTCATGATGTTATCGACCGCTGGCCCGGACAAAACCGGGTGAACGCAATAGGCCACAACCCGCGTCGCACCCTTCTCTTTCAGGGCACTCGCAGCGGAACACAGCGTACCCGCGGTATCAACCAGATCATCAACCAGCACGCAACATTTCCCCTCGACATCACCGATGATATTCATCACCTTTGCGACGTTGGCGCGTGGCCGCCGCTTGTCGATGATGGCCAGGTCCGCATCCAACCGCTTCGCGATCGCGCGCGCCCTGACGACGCCGCCCACATCGGGGGCAACAACGATGATGTCATGCCCCGATTGCTGCTGCCATATATCGGCCAGTGTCAGCGGCGAGGCATAAACGTTATCCACCGGAATATCGAAGAAGCCCTGGATCTGGTCGGCATGCAGATCGACTGTCACGACCCGGTCGGTGCCGACGGCGCCGATCATGGTAGCAGCAACTTTTGCGGTAATCGGCACGCGGGCGGAACGTGGCCGGCGGTCCTGCCGCGCATAACCAAAATAAGGGATCACTGCTGTTACCCGGGCGACCGACGCGCGTTTCATGGCGTCGACCATCACCAGCAACTCCATGAAGTTGTCCGCGGTAGGCACGCAGGTGGGCTGAATAATATAGATGTCGCGGCCACGGACATTTTCCATCACCTCGATCATGACTTCGCCATCACTGAACCGGCCGACGACGGCCCGGCCCATGGGTACATTCAATTCACGAGCAATGCTGCTCGCCAGCTTCAGGTTGGCATTTCCTGAGAAAACCATCATTGAAGAAATAGACAAGTTCCCTGCCCCGCTCAGCTAGTATTACAACAGCATTGAATGGCTGGGACGGCAGGACTCGAACCTGCGAATGCGGGGATCAAAACCCCGTGCCTTAACCGACTTGGCCACGTCCCAGTTGTAGTAAAATTATCTGCTGTCCAAAGTCTCATGAACCGGCGACCGGTCTACCCCACGGACAGCGCGAACATTATATAAACTTTTCATCGCTTGTGCCGCGTTGATTGCACTCTTTTTATCGCGCACCCGGATGAATAACCCGCTACCCGTCCCCGTCATGACCGGGACACCCCACTTCCGTAACGACTCCAGCAGGTCAGTAAATGCCGGAAAACGTCTGCACACAACGGGTTCAAAGTCGTTTCTGCCTTGTCCGGCCAGTGCCTGAGCCAGGCTGATCGCCCGGGAATCTCGCGCCAGGTCAGGATCTGAAAAAACTTCGTGGGTTGAAATCGGGAAGCCGGGGAAAATTAAAACGTAATGCCGCTGGCCCAGGCTGACGGGCTCCAGGCATTCGCCAACCCCTGTGGCCATGGCACTGTGTCCGCGAACAAACACCGGTACATCCGCACCCAGGCTGCGCCCCAGGACTGCCAATTCTTCCAGATTGAGGCCACAACCCCACAGCCGGTTCAGCACCAGCAACACTGTAGCTGCATTCGAACTGCCACCCCCCATACCGGAACCCGGCGGGATGCGTTTAAGAACACCGATTTCGGCTCCGCGGCGCACGCCAGTTGCTGATTGCAATAACCTGGCGGCCCTGACGACGAGATCCTCGCCCTCCGGCACGTCGTAAGCGACCGGCAAACGACTGATCCCGGAGTCCTGTGTCGGATGGATCTGCACTTCATCGCCCCAGTCCAGCAACTGGAAAAGCGTCTGAATATCATGGTAGCCATCGGTTCGCTTGCCCAATACGTGGATAAAGAGGTTAATCTTGGCCGGTGCCGGCCATGAAAGCCCGGAGCCTTCAGTCATTCGCGGCGCCCAGGTTCCATTTTTTAATCACGAGCTTAACCTTCCATTCCGCCTGGCGGGCCGTCACTTTGACCGGCAGCGATATGCCCTCAAAGTCCTTGTACCTGCCGTATTCGATGGTCCACCCGTGCTGCAGCAAGCTACCCAGATTTCCGGCTCCATCGATCACCCTTTCCTGAAAAGCACCCGGCGCAACCATTCCACGGACCCACCAGGAAAGACTGTCCGCGGGAATTTTCCAACCCAGCTGGTCGCGGATCAGCTGATCGATATCAGCAGCCCGCTCAACGGAACCATCGGCGAGTTCCAGTTCGGCACCACTTGCATCAGCTAATAGCCGCCAGGCCCCACGGCCAAGCGCGCCATGAAAATCCATCCGGCTGCCGCCTGCCTGGTTTACCCAGTTGAAATGCCCGCTGCCGCCATCGCGTTCATTACTGACGGCAAGGCGCCCGGTCATGCTCCAACTGCTGACTGTACTTAAGCTATCGTGTTTGGCCTGGTATAAAAGCTCGCCGGCCGGATCGGTGACTGTGGCCTTTGGAACGGTGCTGCAAGCCGGTAAGAGGACCACCAGCAACCACAGCAACAGGCTTGGATGCAGCCCTTGCCTCAAAGGTCGATACCCAGCCGGGCCAGTGTCTCTGTCAGTACCGCGTTGGAGCTGTCGATTTCGAACCCTTCACCCCAGAGAGCAAGGGCTATGTCTTTTTTTCCCAGGACCCACAATACCTCGCCCAGGTGCGCGGCAATCTCGGGGTTCCTGTCCAACTGCCAGGCTTTTTGCAGAAACCGCACGGCTTGTTCGTAACGGCCGAGGCGAAAGGCAACCCAGCCCATGCTGTCAATGATCGACGGCTCCTCGGGCTGCAGGATGAACGCCTGGCGTATCAAGGCCTCAGCCTCTTCATAGCGTTCAGTCTGGTCTGCCAACGTATAGCCCAACGCATTCAATGCTGCAGCGTTTTCCGGTTGCGCTGCGATCACCAATCGCAGATCACGCTCTGCGACATCGACCCAGCCAAGCTCAGCTGCGAGCAATGCATGGGAGTAACGCAGTGCGATTGAGCCTGGCAAATCCTCCAGGGCCCGGCCTAATACCTGGAATGACTCATCTTTGGATCCCGCTTCCCGCAGGATTCGGGATTCTGCCAGCCAACTGGCTTCAACGACGGCAGGATTGGGCAGCTTACGAAGCTCGGCCAACTCACTCCTGGCTGCAGCCATGTCACCACCCATCGCCCGCAATTCTGCAATCCGTATCGCACCGGCAAGTGCAAGTTCTTCGTCTTCCACTTCAGCGTATAGCTCGATGGCTTGCTGCACATATCCGAGCGCCTCTGCTGCCTGAGCCATATAGAACGTCTGGTCCGGCGAATCAGGAAAATCCATCTGCTGGAACTGCGCAAACAGTTTTTCCGCTGCCGTGCGTTTCTTTGAAGCCAGCTCAAACAGGATACGAGACAGCATGACATCCGGAGACTGGGGCATTTCACTCATGACGGTCCGCGCTTCCTCTTCATGACCATTGCGTGCCAGCAGGTCAGCGAAGCCAAGTGACAGATCATGATTATCGGGCGCTACACGCCAGGCTCTTCTGACGTACTCCAGCCCGGTTTCCGTCAACTTGAGGTTAAGCGCCAGGCGACCGGCCCAGCTCAGGTACTCTACCTGCTCCGGTTTCAACTCCACGGCCTGCCGTGCCATCTCGAATGCCCGGTTCAGATCCTGTAAACGAGCAGCCAGATGACTGCGGACGAACAACGCCGTGGCGTCATCAGCTGTTCCCCGGGTGGTCAAAAGCTGCTCCAGCATTCCATCGGCCTGCTCAGGCCCCGCAGCCTGGGCAAGCACATTGGCGACCAGCAACCAGGCTTCAGTCGTGTCTTCCATCAGATCCAGAATCTTCGATAACTGGTACTCGCCACCCAAAAAATCTCCAACCAGCATCATCGCAACCGCTGCGGACTCGTGCGCCGAAATACTATCCGGTTCCAGTATGGACCAGCGGTCTGCAGCCATCGACGCCTGTTGCCAGGCTTCGGCAGCGTAAGCCACGCGGGTCGCCCGGCGCGCGATTTGTGGATCATCGGAGCGCAGAGCAGCCTCCAGGTATTCGCCTACGGCGCCCTCCAGGTCGCCTTCAGAGCCATGGTACTCAGCAGCGAACACACGGTACATAACCTCTTCATCCGTGCGCTCTCGCTCACTGATTGGGATGTTCTGTGTGGCTGAAGAGGGCTCGTTGTTCGTTGTGTCCTCCGCCGCAGCCTGCGAAGATGGTTGCGCCCCACTCGCACAGGCAGATAGAAGCAGTGCGGCAAGGCACCATGCAAAGATGTTTTGTTTACAGGTTTTCATTGGCACAAAGGATACGCGTTTGGAGCAGTTGAACCAATCCCATAACAGCACATTGTCACTGTTTTGGCTTGATTAAAGGGGTGTTCACCCTCAGAATCAGCGCGCGAGCCTAAACAAATAGCCCATGCCTCTTTTTACTATTGGAATCAGTCACCACACCGCCCCGATTGAAATTCGGGAGAAGGTTGCTATTGCGCGGTCGGAATACGCCGAGCGGGTCGCGCAACTGTGTGCTTTACCGGGGGTGGAGGAAGTCATCGTCGTGGGGACCTGCAACCGCACTGAGATCTACTGCCTGTCGACCGATGCGGGAAAACAGAACCTGGTCGATTGGATTCACACAGTCAACGACATTCCGGCAGGCGAATTGGACCGTCACCTTTATAACCATGAAGGAGAGGAAGCAGCCCGACACCTGATCCGGGTCGCCAGCGGACTGGACTCGCTGGTATTGGGCGAAACTCAGATCCTTGGCCAGTTAAAAGACGCCTGGCAACAGGCTCACGATGCCGGTAGCTATGGAAAAGTTCTCGACCGCCTTTTCCAGCATACTTTCAATGCGGCAAAAACCATCCGCACCAAATCCGGTATTGGTGATCACACTGTTTCTGTTGCTTATACCGCCGTGGTTTTGGCGCGACAAATATTTGGTGACCTGAGCTCACAAACCGTCGTCCTGGTGGGTGCAGGAGAAATGGTCCAACTGTGCGGTCGCTATCTGCGTGATCATGGGATCGCCAAACTGCTGATCGTCAACCGCAGTCGCGACAGGGCAGAGAAACTCGCGGCGGAGATGGGAGCAACTGCACTGACACTGGATCGGCTCGGCGAGGCTCTGCCAAAAGCAGACATCCTGATCAGCTCCACCGCCAGCCCACTGCCTGTGATCACCAGGGCAGACATCAAAACTGCTCTGCGGCAACGCAGGCACCGCCCTATGTTTCTGGTCGATATTGCCGTACCGCGTGACATCGACCCTGAAGTCTCCAAACTTAAAGATGTGTACCTGTATACGATCGATGATTTACAAAACGTCGTCGACGAAAACATGGAACAGCGCAGCGCCGCAGCACTCTCAGCCGGCGATGACGTTGAAGAAGCGGTCGCTGCCTTCATGCGCTGGCTATCCGGCATCCGGGCAGCCCGCACCTTGAAAAGAATCCGGGAGCAATCCCATGAGTTCGAGCAGGACCTTACGCAGCGGGCGCTCAGGAAACTGGATGCGGGGCAGAATCCTGCAGACGTGCTGAAACAGCTTACCCAGACATTGACCAACAAGATCCTTCACCTGCCCAGCAAGCGCCTGCGCGAAGCCGCAGAGAGCCAGGATTATGAAGTCCTAAAGGCTGTCGACCAGATTTTCAGGAATGAAAGCGGCGATGGGGACGAGGACGAATGAAATCCAATCTGCACGAACGGCTTCACCAGGTTTCATCCCGCTATGAAGAAGTCGGCCTGTTACTGTCGCAGTCCGAGGTTTTCTCAGACCAGAATCGTTTCCGCGAATTGTCCAAGGAGTATGCACAGATCGAACCCCTGGTGCGGGCCTGGCAAAACTGGCAGGCAACTCAGTCGGCGATCGACGAAGCCCGCCAGATGCTAAGCGAGGCTGATGCAGACCTGCGGGAAATGGCTGAAGAAGAGATGCAACAGGCAAGTCAGCAACTGGAGTCAATCGAGTCTGAAATTCAGCTGTTACTGCTACCCAAGGACCCCAAGGACGATAACAACATCTTTCTGGAAATCCGAGCCGGTACCGGCGGGGATGAGGCAGCCATTTTTGCGGGCGATTTGTTCAGGATGTACCAGAAGTATGCAGAGAACCGGCGCTGGACTCTCGAAATCCTGAGCCAGAACGGTGGCGAGCATGGCGGATTCAGGGAAATTATCGTTCGTGTCGCTGGCCAGGGCGCGTATTCTCGCTTCAAATTCGAATCCGGCACCCACCGGGTTCAACGGGTTCCGGATACCGAGTCACAGGGTCGGATACATACCTCGGCCTGCACAGTGGCCATCCTGCCCGAAGTTGAAGGTGTGGAGGCAGTCAACATCAATCCGGCCGACCTGCGGGTTGATACCTTCCGTGCCTCCGGCGCCGGAGGGCAGCATGTCAACAAGACGGATTCTGCAATCCGCCTGACCCATCTGCCCAGCGGGATGGTCGTGGAATGCCAGGATGAACGATCTCAGCACAAGAACAAAGCGCGAGCGATGTCTCTACTGCAGGCCCGACTCCTCGAACAAGAGCAATCACGACAACAGGCGGAAATTGCTGAGTCACGTCGCATACAGGTCGGCAGCGGTGATCGCTCCCAGCGTGTGCGGACTTACAATTTCCCGCAGGGAAGACTAACCGATCACCGGATCAACCTGACGTTGTATAAACTCGACGAGATCCTTTCCGGCAACATCGATATGCTTATCGATCCACTGATCCAGGAACATCAGGCTGACCTGCTGGCAGAATCCGGGATCTGAAAAGCCCCCACCCGGCGGCGAGATTGACAGGCAAAAATGCGGCCAGCACATCCAGTGTGTACTGATGTGGCGGCAACAACGTCATTATCAGGGCCAGCACAGAAAGTCCTGCAATGATAAACAAACCCACCTTTTCACCCCGCTTCCAGAACGCCAATATCAGCCACAACGGGGAAAATACCAGCAGGTTCAGGTTCATAGCGGTAATTGCGTGATCTGTACCCAGCCATAAAAAGGCCAAAACCAATCCAACCAGTCCAGACAGAACCAGCCAACTGCGTGACAATCTGCGCGCCACTGTCTGTGAAGTGAAACGGCACAGTAGCCAGGCTGCCAGCACAATTCCAAGAGAACCCAACAGGTATCCTGGCCACCAGGCCCGGGGGGTAGCAGGTGGCGGATCGAGCGTCGACTGGTAGAGAACAACGTCTTCAAGCACCAATGGCCGGGACAGTCCGGCCCCGGTGAACTCTACAGCCTCCACAGTTTGAGCTAACTCGCCGGGGATGAACATCTCATCCCAGCGACTGACCATGCGGTCTGCTCGTGGCCCAAGACCTACTTGCACACCGAGGTAAAGCCAGAAATCCCCGGCAGTAAGCCGCCGCGTATGATCGCGCAGGGTCTGCCCTGCCGGAAGCGGGTCGAATTCCGACTTCAGAATTCCCCCGAGCACCCCGTCAATGGCATCACGTACCCGGGTAGAGCAGTTGTTGTAATAGTAGTCGTAGAGGTAGTCACGGTTTTCCAGCCTGACCTCATGAAGTAAATATTCAACCAGGAGAAGTTTCTGTTGGGCAGAAAGATCCAGTTTTTGTGCCCGAATTGACCGATTTTCATCAATGTATCCGGCAAACTCATCACGGGCTGGCCGGGCGGCTGAGAAATACAGCATCCGTCCTTGTAAAAAACGCCGGAAAAAACCCTGCTGCTGAAAATCAAAAAAACCAAAATTGAAGACATGGTCCAGCCCCAGCCCGGGGTCACGGATCCAGATGGCGTTATGGCCGAATCGCTGCCAGTAGATTTCGCCCGGCCCGTAGGTGACCAGCCATGCTTCTGACTCTTCCGCCGGCTGCAGAGCCTGCGCATATACGGGAGTTGCGCAACACGCAAGCAACAGGCAGAGCAGACATATCAGAAGCCCGGGGCGGGATTTAGATGTCGAGGACATTCATCTCCAGCGTGACGATGCGGCGACTGTCGGCCTTGATGACACGAAATTCAAACTTGTCGCCCAGCGTCACGATGTCGTCGTACTCCGGCACCCGGCCGAATTCGGCCAGCAATAGTCCGCCCACCGTACCGTAATCGTCATCACTCAGATTGCTGTCAAACCGGTCATTCAATTCATCAATCGGGGTCAGAGCCTGGACCTGGAACCGGTTATCACCCAATTGCAGAATCAGGGCTTCCTCTTCTTCATCGTATTCGTCGTCGATTTCTCCGACGATTTCTTCCAGCACATCTTCAATGGTGATCAGGCCGGAAACGCCACCGTATTCGTCAACCACGATGGCCATGTGGTTGCGGCTGACACGAAAATCGCGCAGCAAAACATTCAGCCTTTTGCTCTCGGGGATAACGACCGCTGGTCGTATCGCATCAGCCAGATCGAAATTCTCACCTCCCGAAGCCAGGTGAGGCAACAGGTCCTTGGCCATCAGGATCCCGACAACCTCGTCCTTGTCTTCGCCAATGACCGGAAAGCGGGAATGGCCTGACTCCAGTATGCCGGGAAGAAACTCCTCCAGGCCGGAGTCGACGTTCACAACCGCCATCTGGGAGCGCGGAATCATCGCGTCGCGTACTTGTGTTTCAGAAACTTCGAGGGCGCCTTCCATCATGGCCAGTGCATCGGTATCGACGATACCCTGCGCGCAGGCCCCATTGAGTATTTCGAGGAGTTGGTCACGGTCCCGGATCTGGCTTGAAAAAGCTGCGCCGATTTTCTCGACCCAGGTTTTTTTTCCGGAACCGTTGCTCGATTGGTCTTCGCTCATGTTGGTGAAACTGGCAACGCCATTCGCGTCACCCCGAATATAGGGCCCTGAAGGCTGGTATTCCAGTGCTTTTTATCTAAAAGTGCGTTTTCTGTCAAAAACATCAGGTATATGGATTGGCAAAGCCAAGCGAATTGAGCAACTCAACTTCCAGTGCTTCCATCTCTGCAGCCTGCTGGTCGTCCTGGTGGTCGTATCCCTGCAGGTGCAGAACACCATGAATCACCAGGTGAGCGAAATGCGCTTGCAGCGATTTACCCTGAACCGCCGCCTCTTCGTTGACCAGTGGCGCACAAATCACGATATCTCCGAGCAAGGGAATGTCCAGGCCCGGTGGCAGCTCTGCCGGAAAAGACAGGACATTGGTCGGCTGGTTTTTTCCCCGGAACCGCGAGTTGAGTTTGCGACTCTCCTCACTGTCTACCAGCCTCAGGGTTAATTCCACTTCGGTCAGGTCACGCAGGGCTGTCTGCGCCCACAGGCAGAGTTCCGATTCGGCAGGCAACGGCGAAAACACCGTTGCGACCTGCACATCAATCTCAGCCTTCATCGGTATTGCTGGATTCACGTTCATAGGCTTCAACAATATGCTGAACCATCGGGTGACGGACCACATCGCGGGAAGAGAAAAAGCTGAAACTGACGCCCTTGACGTGCTCAAGAATTTTCAGAGCGTGCTTTAAGCCCGACATCGATTTGCTGGGCAGGTCAATCTGGGTGATGTCACCGGTCACCACCGCTGTTGACCCAAATCCGATACGGGTCAGGAACATTTTCATCTGCTCGCGGGTGGTGTTTTGCGCCTCGTCCAGAATCACAAAAGCATCGTTAAGTGTGCGGCCACGCATAAAAGCCAGGGGCGCCACTTCAATGACGTTACGATCGATCAGCGTGGCGACACGTTCAAATCCAAGCATTTCATACAAGGCATCGTAGAGCGGGCGCAAATAGGGATCGACTTTCTGGGCCATATCACCGGGCAGAAAGCCCAGCCGCTCCCCCGCTTCAACCGCCGGCCGGACCAGGACGATGCGCTGCACCTCGTCGCCTTGCAAGGCGGCCACGGCACATGCCACGGCCAGGTATGTTTTGCCCGTGCCAGCGGGGCCGACTCCAAAATTGATTGCGTGCCGTGTAATGTTCTTCAGGTAGTTGCGTTGGTTGGGGCCACGCCCCCGAATGATGCCACGCTTGGTCTTAACGCTGACGTCGTCTCCCATCTCAGCTTCTGACAGGCCCTCACTGAGCTCTTCGATTCCTGAGTCCTGCAAATGAAGGTTGATCACATCAGGTGTCAGCACAGCTGTAGCGGAAAGTTTGTACAAGCGCTGCAGCAAACGTCTGGTCGCCCGGGATGAACGCTCCGGCCCCTGTATGGTAAACAGGTTGCCACGACAGAAAATATCTACACCCAGGCGGGCTTCGATCTGCTTCAGGTGTTCGTCAAACTGCCCGCAAAGGCTAGCCAGCCTGAGTGTATCCGCCGGCTCAAGCTCAAGTGCCACGCGATCGCTCATGCCGCGTCCACCGAATCCTGGCCGTCGATTACAACCCGGCCGCGTAGCGAGTTGTTGAGTGCCTCGGTGATCACTACGTCGATAAACTCATCGACCATCCGAGGGTGGCCATCAAAATTGACCACGCGGTTGTTTTCGGTTCGACCCGCCAGTTGTTTTGGATCTTTTTTACTCTCCCCTTCGACCAGTATCCGCTGTCTGCTGCCGACCATGGATTCACTGATCCTCAGGGCCTGTTGGTTGACCAGGCTCTGCAACCGCATCAGGCGTTCCTTTTTTACCGCCAGCGGGACATCATCCGGCAGACTGGCGGCCGGAGTTCCGGGTCTCGCTGAGAAGATAAAACTGAAGCTTTGGTCAAAATTCAGCTCACTGATCAGCTTCAGCGTGTCTTCAAAATCGCGTTCCGTTTCACCGGGAAAGCCGACGATGAAATCAGATGACAGGCTTATGTCAGGTCGAATTTCACGCAACCGCCTGATTTTTTGCTTGTATTCCAGTACGGTGTGCCCCCGCTTCATCAGGGTCAGAATACGGTCGGAGCCACTCTGCACGGGCAGGTGCAGGTAGTTCACCAACTCCGGCACTTCGCCATAGGCGTCCACCAGGTTGCGTGAAAACTCAACCGGGTGCGAGGTAGTGAAACGAACGCGTTCGATACCTTCGATGGCCGCAACGTAATGAATGAGCAGGGCCAGGTCGGCCAGCGTGTCATCATGCATCGGTCCACGATAAGCGTTAACGTTTTGTCCCAGCAGGTTGATTTCCCTGACCCCCTTGTCCGCCAGCACGGCACATTCGGCGATGACGTCATCGAACGGACGGCTAATCTCTTCGCCGCGGGTATAGGGCACCACGCAGAATGAGCAATACTTACTGCAACCCTCCATGACAGAGACGAAGGCGCTACCGCCCTGGGCTCCGGGTTCTGGCAGATTATCGAACTTTTCTACCTCCGGAAATGACACGTCAACCGCCGCTTCACCGTCACGTCGCACAGACTCCAGCATCGACGGCAGACGGTGCAGCGTCTGCGGACCGAACACCATGTCCACTATGGGGGCACGGTCGATGATCGCCTTACCCTCCTGGCTGGCGACACAACCACCAACACCGATGATCACCCCAGGATTTTTCTTCTTGAGTTGCTTCCACCTGCCCAGCTGCGAAAAGACTTTTTCCTGGGCCTTTTCACGGATCGAGCAGGTATTGATCAGGATGACATCTGCCTCGTCCTCGCGATCGGTCAATTCGAGATCGTGTGATTGCGCCAGTACGTCAGCCATTTTACTGGAATCGTACTCGTTCATCTGGCACCCGTGGGTCTTAATATAGAGCTTGCCTGTCATTGCATCATTCAGTCGTCAAAGTGAACCGCGTAGAATACACTCATGGTGTTTCTCCTGCCACGACAAATGGATGATTTCATTGAGCGATACAACAACACTCACTTTGAACCCGCAACTACTCGAACGCCTTGGAACCGCGCGCCACGTCCTGGTATTGACCGGTGCGGGGATGTCAGCGGAAAGCGGGGTCCCAACTTTCCGCGATGCACAGACCGGGCTGTGGGAAAAATTCCGGGCTGAAGATTTAGCAACACCGGAGGCATTCGCCGCCAACCCTGCCCGGGTCTGGCAATGGTATGAAGAGCGTCGCACAAAGGTCAGGGCCGCACGACCGCACGGCGGACACCAGGCACTGGTAATGCTGGAATCACTGGTCCCGCAACTGAGCGTCGTAACGCAAAACGTTGATGGTCTTCACCAGATGGCCGGTTCAGGCTCGGTGACAGAGTTGCACGGCAACATCCTGCGTTCAAAATGCAGCATCACCGGGCGGGGCATCAGCGCGGACTGGTTGGCCGATTCGTCCCTGGATGTACCGCCATCCCCCTACCACGGCAGCGGGTTTGCCCGGCCTGATGTGGTCTGGTTCGGTGAAATGCTACCCAGCGATAAACTGGAAAAAGCCATGGCCGCAGCGTCCGCTTGTGATTTCTGCATCTCGGCTGGCACCACCTCGCTGGTCCAGCCCGCAGCCAGCCTGCCACTGATGGCGCTGGAAAACGGCGCTGCCCTCGTTGAGATCAACCCGGAGGAAACACCGATCAGCATGCATGCCGACCAGTGCATGAGAGAGAAGGTATCTCTCGCGCTGCCGGCCATCGTAGGCCAGTTGCAGGCGTGGAAACGCGACGCCGATCAAGCCCCTTAGCTATAATTTGACGGATAATCCATCGGACTGGAACCGGTCCGGGAGAACGGGTGAATAATATGAATACACTGCAAAGATATCGCGACACACTGGAAGAAATCCGGGCTGCGGGGCTGTACAAGAAGGAACGAGTGATCACAACGCCCCAGAGTGTTGAAATCAAAGTGCAGGACGGCAGCGAGGTACTCAATTTTTGCGCCAATAACTACCTTGGACTGGCCGATAACGATGAGGTCATCGCGGCGGCCCACCAGGCTCTGGACGACCATGGGTTCGGATTGGCTTCGGTACGCTTCATCTGTGGGACCCAGGATTTGCATAAACAACTCGAGCAAACCATCTCGCAATTTTTCGGCACTGACGACACCATCCTGTACACATCCTGCTTTGATGCCAACGGAGGTCTATTCGAAACCATACTCGGGCCGGAAGATGCCGTGATCTCCGATTCACTGAACCATGCTTCGATCATCGATGGAATCAGGCTGTGCAAGGCCCAGCGACACCGCTATCCGAATAGTGACATGGCCGCACTGGAAGAAATTCTGAAATCGACCCAGAGCTGTCGTAGCCGCCTGATCGCCACCGACGGTGCATTCAGTATGGATGGATATATCGCGAAACTGGATGAGATCACTGAACTGGCAGAACGTTATGACGCAATGCTGATGGTGGATGACAGCCATGCCACCGGCTTCCTCGGGCCTACCGGCCGGGGTTCGGCAGAGCACCATGGCGTGATGGACAAGGTGGATATTTTCACATCCACGCTGGGCAAGGCCCTGGGCGGCGGCTCCGGAGGTTTCACAACCGGCCGACAGGAAATCATCGACCTGCTGCGTCAGCGGTCCCGACCCTACCTGTTCTCCAATACACTGCCACCGCCGTTGGTTGCCGCGGCTATCAAGGTGTTTGAAATGCTTTCTTCCACCACCGCATTGCGCGACCAGTTGGAAGAGAACACGCGCTATTTTCGCGCCAGGCTGAGTGCCTCCGGATTTGACATCAAGCCCGGCACCCATCCAATCGTACCGGTGATGCTCTACGACGCACCACTGGCGCAGGAGTTTGCTGCACGACTGCTGGTGCAGGGTATTTACGTGATCGGCTTTTTCTTCCCGGTGGTTCCGCAGGGTGAGGCCCGAATCCGCGTCCAGATTTCTGCTGCGCATGAAATCGAACACCTCGACCGTGCGGTCGAAGCGTTTACCCGTGTTGGAAAAGAGCTTGGTGTAC
>CAYUBS010000062.1:0-16344 GCA_964443145.1 uncultured Wenzhouxiangellaceae bacterium
CCGGCTTTTACGGCATTACTTACTGGTACACCTTTCAGGTTTCAATGCTGGGACTGGGGCCGATCTTCAACGGTGACAACGAGCAGGTGAAACAGCGCGCGGCGCAACTGCTCAAAGACGGAAAAGTCTTCGCCTTCGGCTTGTCGGAGCGGGAACACGGTGCTGATATCTATTCTTCCAGCATGGAGTTGGTCCCACAGGCCGACGGCAGCTATCGGGCCAGTGGCAGCAAGTACTACATCGGCAATGGCAACGAGGCGGCGCTGGTCTCCACTTTTGGCAAGAACAGCGAAACCGGCGAATACGTGTTCTTCGTGGTCGATTCGAAACACGAAAAATATGAATGCGTGAAAAACACCGTCAACGCGCAGAACTACGTGGCGGAGTACCGTCTGCATGACTACCCGATCAGTGAAGCTGACATCCTGAGCGTGGGCCGCAAGGCCTGGGACGACATGCTCAACACCATCAACTACTGTAAGTTCAACCTCGGCTTCGGCTCGATCGGCCTGTGTACCCACGCGCTGTACGAATCGATCAACCACGCGGCTAACCGGGTGCTTTACGGCAAGCAGGTCACCGACTTCCCGCAGGTCAAACGCCTGTTCACCGATGCCTATTGCCGGCTGGTTGCAATGAAGATGTTTTCCTACCGTGCAACGGACTACCTGCGTAGCGCTTCGGCTAAGGACCGGCGCTACCTGCTGTTTAACCCGATCGTAAAAATGAAAGTAACGATGCAGGGCGAAAAGGTTGTCGACGATCTGTGGGACGTGATCGCCGCCAAGGGCTTTGAGGCCGAGCCGTTTTTCGAAATTGCCGCCGTGGAAATCCGTGCGTTGCCGAAGCTGGAAGGCACGGCACACGTGAACATGGCGCTGATCGTCAAGTTCATGAAGAACTACCTGTTCGCCCCGGCAGAATACCCGGCAATCCCACACCGTACCGACAGCGCCGACGATACTTTTCTGTTTCACCAGGGGCCGACCAAGGGGCTCGGCGAAATCCAGTTCCATGATTACAACCTCACATACCGGCAATTTGACTTGCCCAATATCGAAGTGTTCAAGGCCCAGATCGATGGCCTGCGTAAATTGCTGATGGTGGCTGGACCGGATGAGAAACAGATTCGGGACATCGACTACATGCTGAGCATGGGTGAGCTGTTCACACTGGTCGTCTACGGCCACCTGGTGCTGGAAAAAGCCCTGATGGAGAACACCGACCCGGACCTGCTGAACCAGGTATTCGACGTGTTTGTGCGTGATTTTTCAGCCTATGCCACCGGCCTGCACGGAAAACCGGGTAATACCGATGCGCAACGCGCACTGATTCGCGAATTAATCATGGCGCCTGCTGCAAACCCGGACCAGTTCGAACGGGTCTGGCGCGAGCGAGTCTACGCACTCAACGGCCAGTACGAAATGGCGGGCTAAATTTCAACAGGTAAGTTTTCTGTTTTCCGCTATGCTTTGTGGGTAACCCACAAGGCGAACATATGCGAAATACACTTTCGGCCCTGCTCGTATTATTTCTTGCTTCCTCCCTCCAGGCCACAGAACCCACCACTGCAGATACTCTTTTCGACGCCAACCACCTGATCCAGGTTGAGGTTACGATGGCGCCGGAAGACTGGCGGGAACTGCGAATCAGCCACCGGGTGACGGGGGAGAATTTCTCGCAAATCGTCGAGAAACCGTACGAGTACTATCCCGCGAATATCGTGATTGACGGACAAGCGATTCAGTCCGTCGGCATCCGAAAAAAGGGCTTTTTTGGTTCTGCAATCTCCACCCGCCCCTCGCTGAAATTCAAGCTGGACAAGTACGTGGACGACCAGGAGTTCGCCGGCCAGGACATGCTGACCTTCAATAACAACAACCAGGACCCAACCATGGCCCAATCCGTCATGGTGTACGGCTTCATGAACGAGGCAGGTGCAAAGTCTCCGCGCAGCAACCTGGGTCGGATCATCGTCAATGGAGAGGACCTGGGGGTATACACCCACGTGGAATCCGTCCGCAAACCTTTCATCAAGCGACTGTTCGGGAAATCCAAGGGCGACCTGTGGGAAGGCTATGCCGGGGACTTCACTGAAAGCGAATACAACCGCATCGTTCACAAGTGGGGCAAAGATGACGACAGCGAAACCCTGCAGGTATTGTATGACCTGTTGCAGAGCCCGGAACCGATTCCGCTGTCCGCCTTTGAACAACTGATCGACGTCGACGCATTCATCACCCTGTGGGCCAGCGAAGTCCTGATCGGCCATTGGGATGGCTATGCCAGCAACCGCAATAACTTCTATATCTTTCGTGCAAAAAAGTCGGGCTTGTTCTATTTCACACCCTGGGGCCCCGATTCCGCTTTCTCGGATCCGGGCCCGTTTCTGCCGAGTGGGCTGCCCAAGTCGTTCAAGGCCCGCGGCTACCTGTGTGAACGGCTTTGGGAATTACCGCAAGTTCGGGCCGGCTACCGAACAGAGATGCAGCGCCTGCTGAATGATGTCTGGAATGAGAAGAAGATGCTGGCCCAGTTGCAGCAGGTCCGTACACTGGCCGAACCCTACAGCACGTCAGCCCCGGCAGCGGTGGAGAAAGGCAGCCTGTCCATCGCCAGGTATATCGATACCCGGCGAGCGGAAGTGCAGGCGGAACTCGATTTGCCGGCGGTCGACTGGCCCAATCCCAGTGCGGCTGCGGATCATGGGCCAGGTACGGTACTGGAGGTCTCCGGCGAGTTCACTTCAGTGTTCACAGTACCCCCCGCAGAACCCGCTGACAGTAGCGATAGCGAAACCGCAATTTTTGCGACCATCCCGGCCAGCCTGCTCGGAACCGGCGGGGCGAATATTGAATTCACGATCGACGGTGCTCCAAATCAGCCATTCACCCAATACGGTGTGCGCACTACCCCGGGTAACCCGGACTTTATCCGCAAGGGCTACCCGGTGGTTGAAATCATCGCCCATTCAGAGTCGGGCCACCCGCCGTGGCGGCTAACCCTGATCCTGGACCCCTATCAACTGGTGAAAGGCAGGAATGAACTGGAAATCGACCATTTCACAGTCTGGGCCCAGTTGACCCAGGGTGAGCCGGATTCAGACGAGGTAAAAACCAAGGCCTTTGGCATCAGCGGTACGCTGGTGCTCGACGAATTCTCGCTGCAACCCGGCGCCCCGGTTTCCGGCCGGTTTAGGTTGAAAACAGGGGGGTTCTAATCATAGTGGACAGCCAGCCAGACGGTTTCCTGTGACTCATCCGTCCATGCCACCCGGTGCTTCGCATGCGCCGGGATATCAAGCCAATCCCCGGGTTCCATGTTCTCTACCCGCCCGTCCTCAAACTCAAGCCGTGCGGCACCTTTAAGCACCAGCACAAACTCGTTTCGTTGCTGGTCATACCAACCCTTCTCAGGAGAAGTGTGCCCCCTGGAGACGATGCGCTCAATGTGCACATGATCTGATTCAACGAGGGTATCGAACCGCTCCTCCGGGATGTGCCTGGCTATGTTCAGGGCGTATACCAGATCGGCGCGGTATAAGCCCGTTCCTGGCCCATGGTTTCGGCGCCTTCGGGGAGGTCAATTCCAAAGCGAAACGCATCGTAGACTACCCAGCGTGGAGTTGGGATTTCCAGCACACGGGCGTAGTAGAAGGCACTCTGCTTCGGATCGAAATCCGGATCGGTCCAGACCGTGCCAAGCTCTGATTTCCCGATTGTATTGGTCCAGTTAGCCGCTTCAATATCTACCGTGTTGCCAACAGGGGGCAGGTTGCCGTTGCTGTCCATTTCGCGCCCTGAAGACCAGGCCACGTTGTAGACTTTCTCATGTGTCTTGCCCCTGGCGTCCAGCCAGCCTTTCACGATCTGTATACGGTCAAGATTGGCGCCAATGGCGTCGCGTAATGCGTAGACCATGAAGGTAGGTGCGGTGGCATTTTTCGCCGGACGCAAATCGCCGCCCATCGGCACGCCTTTTTCATAGCCACGGAAAGCGGGAGCGCGGCTGTTCATATCGTCGATCGTATAGTCCCAGCCGCCGAAAAACCTCACTATGATGCGCGGGCCGGTGGTTCCATAGACTTCCTTACGTTTCATGGCGTCCCAAATGGCCGCGCGCGTGTTCTCCTTTGCCCAAATGCCGGTATAGCCTGAGGCCACCAGTTGGTAGCCTTGAAACACACCATTGTCTGTCTCGGTAAATGGGTGCAGCATGCGTGTGGGTGAGGGCTCGGCATTGGTCGCCTTACCGAAGAAGTTTTCTTCCTCTACAGCCGTCAGCGCAGTGTGGCTGTCGGTGGAACCAATCAAGCCAAACTTATACGGATTGGTACCGAGTTTCTCCTCCAGCAGAAGTCCGTTCTTGAGGGCTTCGCGGGCGTACTCATATTGCAGCATGTCTTCGGTTTTAGCCTCGGACAGATCCAGGTTACCGGCATCCCAGGTTTCATAATTGGCGAAGGCGTCATCCGGCGACAGCAAGGGGTGTGTTTCGCCATCGCCCTTGATCTGTGTGACCTCGTACATCGGTTCCCAGCGGGCGCGCAATTCGACGTAATTTTTATCGATTTTACGGCCGGTATACTGCTTGTCGACCGGAAACATGATGCCGTTTGACAGGTTGCCGTTGTGGGCCAGCGCAAGGGCGGAACCACCACTTTTGGCCTCATAATTCTCCAGGTAGGCATAGAGATCGAGTGGGTCGGTTGAACCCATAGGCGCCTGGGTTGTATACGGTACTACTTGCCCAGCCTTCTCACCGCCTTCACGGAAGATCACGTTGCGGTGCATGTTGTTACCCTTAACCAGTGACGTCCACTCAAAACCGATGAAGGCGGTAAACGAGCCCGGATCGTTGAACCGTTCAGCCGCATCGACCACTTTTTCCCAGATCGATTCATAGGTTCTTCCACCGGGCGAGAACTCAGCCATCATCTGCTGGTTGATCTTACCTTGCGAGAAGGTGGTGATCAGATCCAGCGCAGCGGCTACCGACGCGTCTCCACCCTTCTGCAAACCCTCGTACCAGCGCTTGCCCTGTTCATACTTGATGATTTCCGGGTCGCCCGCGTTCATGGCAGAGAAGAAACCCATGCCATCGGAGTGATCGGCGATCACCATCCAGTCAAGCGGGCGGCCCAGTTTGGCCGGTTGGCCACTTGAAGCCATGACCTGCTCACCCCTTGCAAAGCGGTAGGCCTCGTCCAGGCCCAGGCGCGCACCGAACAGGCCCGCATCCATTGAAAGACCGGTATGTAAATGAGTATCACCCCAGAAAACCTGGCTGGGAAAGCTACGCTCGGCATAGGGTGAATACGCTTTGCCGGGATACAGGCCGGAAAGCGATTCTGCTGATGGCTCGATTTGTGCCAACGCGGTTGTCGCTGAAACAATGAGCAGGAATAAACTGAAGAATTTAGATTTGAAGGACATGTTGGATACTCGTGTAAGAAAACTAAAGGGTTAACTTACCAGAATACGCTTTTCATGGCGGACTGAGTAGTGTGCGACGACATCCATGCACTACAATCATCTGATGAAAAACAAAACGTCCATACGACAAAACATTTCGTCCGGTTCGCCGTGGGAAACCGCGGTGGCCTACTCAAGGGCCGTTAATGTGAATGGTCACGTTTTCGTTGCCGGCACAACCGCGTCGAACGAATCTGGAGAGGTGCAATCACCCGGCGATCCGTTTGGTCAGACGGTTTTTATTCTGCAAAAGATTGAGCAGGCGCTGGCAGAGTGTGGTGGCTCATTAGCCGATGTCGTGCGAACCCGCATCTTCGTGACGAATATCGAACAGTGGGAAGAAATCGGACGGGCCCACCAGCAATTCTTTGCCGGCATCAACCCCGCCTGCACGATGGTGGAAGTAAGCCGCCTGGTCAGCGACGGCTTGCTGGTCGAGATCGAAGCAGACGCGCTTATTGTTTAGGCACTTCCTGCAAAGTCAGGGCAACCGCTTCAGTGTAAGTCACCACGACCAGGTCACCGACATCGGCCTTTTTCAGATTCTCCGGATCTTGCGCAACGTACTGCTTGATGTTGCCTTCTCCCCATTTCAACTTGAAGGTCGAGTCCTCCAGGTTAATCTCTTCAACCGTGGCCATGCTGATGGTGGTCTCGGACGCAACCATGCCGGGCAATTCGCTCTCCGGTGCGCGTTTCATGACAGACATGCTACCGCCGCCGGGCTTGATACCGTCGTTGGCGAACACTTCAAGGGTCAGGTTCTGAACGTATTCGGCCAGAACGATATCGCCCACTTCCACTTCGCCCATCCGCCTCGCGCCTTCACCCAGCATGATGGTTCGCTCGCCACCCTGGGGACCGCGCAGCGTCACACTGCGGGCTTCCATATCGATGGCGGTAACCTGCGCCGTCAGCTTCATTTTCTGCGTGGTCGAAATGGATGGCTTGTCCGTCGCGGCTGCCTGCTCGGCCTGGATGGTTGTTACTGAAAGTATTCCGGTCAGGGCGATTGCCCACAGCTTGCTCGTCATCAAATTTTTGCTCCGATTATTCATCCCACCAACCTAACATATCCTTGCCAATGGACCAGCGCGGTTCGACCTCGACGGCGCCCTGGCCCAGGACCCAGTAATCATAGGCTGCCTGTATTTCCCCGGTGGAGCGCTTGGCATCAAGCCAGCGGCTCAGCAGCGCGGCAAAATCATGTTCACCCGCACCCACGGCAAAAGCCAGCGGGGCGTTCAATCGGGAGGACTTGGGCACCACGATGGCATATTCCGGGTGCAGCAGAGACCACGCGGTGCCAATTTCAGCCTCAACTACCAGCGTGTCAATTTCCTCACCGGCTTGCTTGAAAAAATCTTCGAAACGATCGATTTCCAGCCAGGTAATTTTAATATCCGGCAGGGACTGGATGATGGCAGGCTTGATGTATTCCAGCGGACCCGGGTAAGCAATGGTCAATTCCTTCATCGCATTGATCCGTTCCACAGAATCGAAATCTTCTCGCCGGTAGTCCCGCACCACCACGCTGATATCGCCCGGCAGGTAGGGATCCGAAAGATCCAGCTCAACCAGCATGTGGGTGGAAATCGGCATGGTACCGACGATATCTACTTCGTCGCTGTTGAGCTGGCTCTTCAGCGTATCCCAGTGCAGTGGGACAAACTCCAGCCGAACCCCCATCTCCCGCGCCAGAATATTCAACAGCTCGACATCCAAACCAACCAGGTCCCCTGCGCTGTTGCGGAATGTAAACGGCAAGCGGTTGGGAATGTAGCCTGCACGCAATACGCCGCGTGCTTCGATCCGCTTCAGGATTGACCGGTCATCTGCCTGTTCGTTGACATAGCCAGGTGGCAAATCATCGCGACTGTCAAACACCGTGGTCTGGCCAGACTCCTCGATCAGATGCATTCCAAGCACAATCTCATCCGTGTGATAAGTGGTGTCAATCGTCACCGAAAGGAACAGGCGTGTCCCGGCCACCAGCAGCACCAGTAACAACACGGAGGTCCAGGTGAACCGGAGCACTTTGCGGGCAGTCAACTTCAGGTTGCCGGTCAGGGCGGCCGTGCCGATCACGCTGAATGCCAGCAGATTCATGGCGGACACCATGGTGTCGAACTTGCCGTTGATAATCCCGGTAGGCAAATACAGCTGAAACAGGTCCTGCGGAATGCGCTGGAAATCCAACAGGAAGGGCAGTGCGATCTGTGCCTTGGCAAAATAACTGCCCAGACCGACAAACAGAAAGCCCGGATAGGCATCCATTTTCATCGCATACCCTGACAGCCAGGCTGCGAAGGGAACAAACAACAGTGACAGTAGCTTTCCGGTATTCGGAAAATTGAAAGTGACCGGCACGATGACCTCGCCCAGTGAATTGGTGTCTTTGCTACTCAGCCCGTAGTCCTCGTAAAGCTTACGGCTCGCCTCGATCAGCATGGGCAGGATAATGAACACGTTTTGAGCAATGAAAGCGGTCAGCAGCGCCTCTTTCGAGTAACGAAAGATATCCCGGTAGCGAAACGGCGTAAGCATTGAGATCAGCACCGGTAAAACCCACAGCGCCAGGTAGAGTGAGGCCACTATATAGAGGGTGAAATAGGCGCCCAGGCGTGTAATCTCAGCCCAGGTCATGGTGCCTGCGGCCACCGCCACAATCGCAAAAACGCCGATAGGCGTGAGGTCCACGATGAACCGGGTGACCCGGCCCAGGGCTTCCAGGAAGGTATTGAGCGATTTGATCAGGGTTTTCTTATTGGGCATGCCGATCAGCGCGATACCAACGGCGGCACTAAAAATGACTACTGCAGGGATAACGGTGTTCGCCATTGAGCGAAAAGGATTCGACGGAATGTAGAGGTCTACCGGGTTAATTGTAGCGACTGATTCACTTGCTTGTGCGCTGAAAAACGATGCGCTGACAAAATCAGGCAAAGCCAACGGCATGGCAAAAACTACTACCAGGCCAATCGCCCAGAACAGCAGCATCAACAAGCCGCCTTTGACCGCCAACAGCCTTGCCAGCTTCGCATCCAGCTGCCCGAGCCCGGCTATCAGAGAAACCATCACATAGGGCAGAACGGTCATTTGCATTAAACCGATCCAAATATCGGCGATAATCTGCAAACTGGTCGCTTTTTCGCCGAAAAATAATCCGGTAATGATGCCCAGCACCAGGCCGCTGACGATTCTGAAGGTCAGGCTGGTCTTTCTCAGGTACTCGCCAATGCGTAGCATTTAATTTCAATTCTCTAATGAGTACAGGTCAGAGTACTATATCGCTACATATTTTCAATGCGACACCATTTTCCATGCGCGATTTTATCACCGCAAAAAAGTGTTCCTGGCTGCTTCTGGCCTGTGCCCTCCTGGCTCATGCGCCCCTGATGGCTCTGGAAGCAACCCATTTGCTGATCGAATCTGCTGATCCGGACCTGCAGGTCAAGTTGGAACAAGTGGTACGTGAACAAGGCCTGTCCGCTGCAGCCGGGCGGGGCGAACTGGCTCTGGCATTGGTGATTGTGACCGACCCCGACAACCCGCGTATGGCTGAGATCAACGGCCACGACATGGTCTATGCTGCCAGCCTTCCCAAAATCGCCATACTGCTCGGGGCAGCCGCTGCTATCGACGAAGGGCGACTGGAACTGACCGAAGTTCTGCACCAGGACTTGAACAACATGATTCGTTATTCCTGCAACGAGTGCGCCACGCGGGTGCTTGTACAGGTGGGACGCAAAGAATTACTGGCCACGCTGCAGTCGCCGGAATACCGATTTTACGAAGAGGATGGCGACGGCGGGCTGTGGGTAGGCAAAGACTATGGGCCCTCCTCCGCCTACCAGCGTGACCCGCTGGGAGGGCTTTCTCATGGCGCCACGGCATTCCAGGCTGCACGCTTCTATTACAAGCTCCACACCCTGACGCTGGTCAGTCCGGAACAGTCCGAGATGATGCTGGATGTGCTTGCCCGGCCCGGCCTTTCGCATAAATTTGTAAAAGGGCTGGCCGCCTACGATGGCCTGGAAATTTTCCGGAAATCAGGTACCTGGAGAAATTACCACGCCGACAGCGTGCTGGTCCGGATGGGCGGACACGGGTACATCCTGATCGGGCTCGCACAGAACCCGAAGGGCGCGCAATGGCTGGTGCAGCTGGCCGGCCCGCTGCACGAACTGGCCATTGCCGAAAGTAAGGCCCGCCAGGATGCGTTCGATTGACTCAGTCAGCCGGCGCCTGTGGCGGGTTATTTTTCTTGATCAGACGATGAATCTCGGTCCCCATGGTCTGGTGAGTAACCGCGCCATTCTCGCGTAGCACATTAGAAATCACGATCGTGATGTAATGCAGCTTCACCCCGTCAATTTCCTGCTCGACGATGGCGACTGAATTCATGTAGTTATACACGTTGCCGTGATACGGGGTGCAATTGAAGCCTTCCTCTTCCTTACATTTGTACAGCGAGCCGGATTTGAAATAAACAGCGGCTTCTTTCAGTTCCGGCGAGGAAGCATAGCGAATACGCCTTTCAGTCATATACAGCAGACGCTTAAACTGACGACTGCTCCACTCATCTACCAAGTCGCCCTGCTCCATCTTCAACACAAACTCCATCAGGGACCGCGCCGTGGCGTAGCTGTTGCCGCCGCCAGCGACGTTATGTTTGCCCTGTCGCGTGAAGAAGCTGCCCTGGCGTATTTCGCCCAGCGAAAAGCCGTTGCGTGTAACCGGCTCCCAGAAAGTGGCCTGGAACAGCCGTGTCAGATCGGCCCTTGGCGTATCATTAAAAAACGCTCGAATTTCCTCTTCTGAAACCGGGTAGGCCTGCCCAAAATGCTTGAGCAGCATGGCATCGCGCATGATCATGGCGGCCGCGGAATTGGAGCTGACCGACAGCATCCAGTCGAAGTATTCCCACACCGAACCCTGGTCGCCAACCTTCATCGGGCGACGGATCAATTCTTTGGTCTCCACGTTGAAGAGACGAATCGTGTGATGGTCACTTTGCGAAAAATCATCCGCCGTCATGATCGTATCGTGGAGTACCTGCTTGCGACGCTCGAGGTCATCCGGCCAGGTATCCGCCAGTGCCTGGAAATAACCCAAAGCGGCCAGCAGCTTGCCCACGCTGCCGACGTTTTGCTTGTGATCACCGCGATATTCGGCATAACGGAGGTTATCGAGATCGGTCAGATCGAGCACGGCAATTCCATAACGGTCTGCGTTTTCACCCAACAAAGCTTTTACTTGAGCCGTGAACCCGGGATCCGGTGCGGGTAACACCAGATCCGGATGATCGGCCAGCCGGATATCGACCTGCTCGGTGGTCAGCATGGCGCCGGGAGGTTGAAAGCCGCCGACGGCGAGCCCTTCGTTGGCCAGCCGGGCGCCTTCCACGCGACGGATGCCGGTCTCTTCGTAACCGTCAAGCGGATACCCGAAAACAGGCTGGATTCCGGACAGGGTGGTCAGCAGTACAGTCAAAGCAAGAAGTTTTAATCGATTCATCATTCCGGTACTCCATTCATGTCAACGGTAACGGAACCGGCAACCTTGTGCCGGGCTTCCATTTCATGCAGGTATTCAATGCCCTGGGCAGCCTTGCTTTCCAGGAAGGGGCGCAGCTGGAACAAGCGCATTTCCCCGTTGAGAAAACCAAACTCCACATCGGCTGGGGCTGAATTTCCTTCGTCATCGGTAATCGGTGGGAACTTGTCCGGCAGGTGGGTGGCGAAATCGATGACTTGCGCAATTTCCGCCGGCTGCAGCACCGTATCACTGCCGCTGCTGGGCAGAAACAGCAGTCCGCCCTGCGGGTCGGGAACCCGTCGCCACTCAGCTGTTGCGGTAGCCAGCACCCGGACGTGGGATCCATCCAGGGGGATTCGCAGGGATTCGGCAGCCTGGCCATCGACCGCTCCGCCCAGCCCTTCGTTTACCGCCACGGAAACGACCGAACGGTCACCGGTATCGATATCCTGCGTGACCAGCACGCCGGAACTATCAGAGGCGACAGACTCCAGCAACAAAATGGAGGTATAAACATGCTCCGGCGCCGTCATGTGGGACTGGCGCCAGGCAAAAGCGCGCGCGGTGAATGGCGACGCCCAGACATCGGAGATGCCGCTCAGTAATTCATCGAAACCTACCACGTTGGGCAGGGTCAGGTTCAATCCGGCGCCGGTGAACCCGGCGAGGTCCTCCACGTTGGTATCTGAACGTACGAACACTCCAGGCGGGTTATCCGATCCGAAAGTTTCTTTCAATGCAGCACGCAGCCGGCTCTTGAATTGATCACTGAGTTGCGTGTTGACGATAATGTCGTAGAGCTCAGCACGGAAAGCTTCCGCCTGCACATCATGCTGTGGATCACCGACAGGAATCGCCTCCAGTTGCCGGTAAGTCTCAACCATCCAGTCAAACACGGTTCCGTCACCGCCGGGATGGGCCTGCTCCAGCGTTTCCTGCCGGAAAATGCCAAAGGGTATGGCCAAACCACGCGAAACCTGACCCGGGTAGTGCTTGCGAAGCTCGCCCAGTTTGGCGGCTTTTGGCCCCACGATACGACCTGAATCAGATGCCTTGAGGTTATCGAGCTGCATCAGATCACGGACACTGAGGTCAAGCTTTTCCAGGTCGGGTCTGATCACAATACCTTCCAGGGCCTCAGCTTCTCTGAACACCTTACTCCAGCGGTCTGACCAAAGTGACATTTCAACCAGGCCCGATTTGCTCACCGCCATGACCACCTGCTGCCCGTTGTATTTCTGCAGCTCGGGGATCAGGCTCTCATCGACCGTCACGTTTGGAATACCCAGGTTTCTGGCCAGCAATTGCACATGTGAAAGCGGGTTCCCCTCGCCAGCTGTCAGGATCCCGGCAACCGGCGGCAGGTCCGAAACCGTTTCGGGCAGCATGTAGATGCCATCAGATTGAAAATTCTCCAGGTTGGTGAGATTCGGCTCAACGTGCAGGACTCCCCTGGCCAGGCCCGGATTCAGGGCCGTGAAACCCACCCCAACGTCCTGGTCAAACAGCCGGTGTTTGACGCCGGCCAGGCGATTCGCATCACGTGATAAGCCGTCGATGACCTTGGAATATATGAACAGCGGACTACCGCGCAACTGGTCCTGGATAAACAACATTGCCATTGGCTCAATCTGTGCGAGCTTTTCCATCGATTTGAAAAAATGCATGCGCAGACTCTGCGTTCCCCAGCCCGGCGCCCGGCCCAGATAGGCCAGGTCCCGCAGGTACAGGTCCAGCGGGATGGAATCCTGCTGCATCGGCTCCAGTGTAAGCACCATCTCATCCAGCAAGCGGGCGTTGATCACCCCGGTGCCGTAAGCAGCCTGGCCCGATGACGCCAGGTAGGAAACGCGATGCTTGCGACTGGCGTTGGGCAGCCCGGGTTTCAATTCGGATGCCGCACGGAAATTCTCACCCTCAACCCGCAAGCTCAGATCAAGCAACTCCAGCCGTACCTGGGGAGACCTGACCCGTTCGATGTTGCGGCGTAAATCGGCCAGTAGTTCCGCCGAGGCGGCAAAGCGGTTTTCAGCTGAAGTATTAACGGTCAGCCTGGCGGCGTAATCGCGCAGCATTTTCTGCAACCAGGGGGCAGCCGTGTAGCGTGAAGCCATTTCATTGAGCTCAGCGCCCAGCGGGGCGGAGCGGTAAATACCGTCTATTTCGTCCGCCAGGTCGAGATAAGGCTTACGCGCTGCTTCTGAATCCAATGACGCAGCATATTGCCTGACGCTATCGGCATCTTCGGCTCCCGGCGAGCCATGTATTTTGGCCCGCAAAGGCTTGAACGCCGGATTCTTGTCGGAAAGTGAAGCCGATACCTGGCGTACGTTCTGTATCGAGGCACTGTTTGTTCCATGCGGCAGTGTCCTGACGCCTGCCCGAAGAGCCGCGAAGCCCTGGCCGGTCCAGTAGGGCCTGGATGCCATTTCAATCAGCAATTCGCGGGCTGCCGCTCGCTCGTCTTCTTCCTGGATTGCGCCGCGGTAATAAAGCGCCCGCCGTAAAATCCAACCATCATCGGTAGCCATCAGGAAGCGTTCGATCAGGATTTGCGCATAAGCGTCGCTAAAACCCGGAGCGTCGATCATCGCTTTGGCATCGGCACCCGCCAGTACGTTTGCCACCAGGTAACCCTGGGCCCGGAGTTCGTTGGTACGACCGCTCCATTCACCATGCTGGTACCCGCCGCCATGATCGCTACAGGCATAAGACTGGGGCGGCTTTACCGTGCCGTCGTTGCAGAACCACCGGAGACGGGCGAACGGACCCCGCTCAAGGCCCTTCATTTCTTCTACCCAGCCCTGGTACTTTTCGCTGTCCGGCTTCGTTTCATTTGCTGCAGACAGCACGGGAACCAGCACAAACAGCCCGGCCAGACAACACAACAGGATCTTTCGCATGACGCACTCCCCGAATGGGAAAATAGATGATCCCCTGATGATAACTTAAGACGGACAGGAATTTTAGCCGCGCTTGCCCGGAGCGTGTAGCTTTGTCAGTCGTTACCGCACACCGCTGCCTCAAAGCACAGGCCTTCCCCACCCGCCGGGATTTTTCCGGTCCTGTCGAAGATACCTGACATGCGCAGGTTGGCGATGTCGACTGTTTCGCCGGACACGGTGACCAGGGTGACGTGATCAATGGCCATGTCCTTTGCCGGGTTCTGTACGCCGCCGGTGGTCGCAAGGCGGATATAGTCACGGCCGTGACGCTGCTCATGCAGGTAAGAATGGACGTGGCCATAAAATACGGTGTAAGGCCGGTCTTGCAGGGCAGCCTCAATGGTGGAGAACCGCTCCTCAGCGGGGCGCTCCCAGGCTGGCTTGTGCATCAGCAGGAATGTCCAGCGTACGTCCGGATTCTGTGCGATTACACCGCGGAAATACCCGGCCTGTTGCTCACTGATCCGGCCACTCTTGCGCTCAGTCAGCTTGCCGTATTCGGTTCCGGGCAACGCTTCCCAGCCTTGTTCGTCGATGATGCGGATGGCTTCGTCACGGATGTCGGAGATTTCTTCCTGAAACTCAGGCGGGTTGTCCTCGGTATCCAGCACCAGGAATAACGTGTCCTTATAGATGAAGTGGTAATAGCGCCGGCCATAGCGCTCTTCCCACACTTCCCACATCCTCGGGTTGGTCAGGTCATGGTTGCCACCCGTGTAAAACACCGGGGCGCGGGCGCGATCGGCGCGCTGATCAAATGACCCCCATTCTCGGGACAGCTGATCCTGGTCGGTAGTGCCGCCTTCAATCAGGTCACCCACGTTGACGATGAACTCCGGCCGCAGCAGGTTCAGCTGCGCAACGGCTACTTCGAACACACCCGGGCGCTCACCACCGGTCAGGTCGGAAAAAACGGCAAACGTAAATTTACTCTCTTCATTGTCGAAGTTGTCATGCGTCCAGGGCGTCAGTTCACCAGCCACGTCCGATTGAAATACCGATGGTTGAGCCTCGGCGGGCTGAATAGACGGTGTGCTGGCGGCGCAGGCAGACAACAGGACCAGGGCTGCCAGACAAGACAGAGAACGGCTGATCGTCATGATCAGGCTTCCGCTATTTTCAAACGCCAGGTTTCCGGTCCGGATTTGTGGACGGCATCACCGTTCACATCAACCGCTACCGTCACCGGCATATCCTGCACGTCGAACTCGTAAATTGCTTCCATTCCCATTTCCGGAAAGCCCAGCACTTTGGCCGATTTGATCGCCTGGGCGACCAGGTAAGCTGCACCGCCAACGGCCATCAGGTAAACGGCCTTGTTGTCGCGGATGGCCTCGATCGCAGCAGGACCGCGCTCGGCTTTGCCGATCATGCCCATCAGCCCGGTCTGTTCCAGCATGGTGCGGGTGAACTTGTCCATCCGGGTCGCCGTGGTGGGTCCGGCCGGGCCGACCACTTCATCTCGTACCGGGTCGACCGGGCCAACGTAGTAAATGAAACGCCCGGTCAGATCGACCGGCAGCTCTTCACCGGCCGCCATCATGTCGACCATTTTCTTATGCGCCGCATCACGGCCGGTCAGCATTTTGCCGTTGAGCAGCAAGGTGTCGCCCGGCTTCCAGCCGGCGATCTCTTCACGTGTGACCGTGTTCAGGTTGACTTGCTTCACGTTGCCGCCGCCCTCGCGGGCCACTTGCGGCCAGTCATCCAGGCTGGGTGCTGCGAGCCGCGCCGGGCCGGTGCCGTCGAGTGTGAAATGGGTGTGGCGGGTGGCTGCACAATTGGGGATCATGGCAATGGCCTTGTTGGCCGCGTGGGTAGGAAAGTCTTTGACCTTTACGTCGAGCACCGTGGTGAGGCCACCCAGCCCCTGCGCGCCGATGCCCAGACGGTTAACCTTGTCGTACAGTTCCAGCCGTAGCTCCTCGGAGCGGTTTTTCGCACCCCTTTCTTTCAGTTCGTGGATGTCGATCGGGTCCAGCAAGGCCTCCTTGGCCAGGATCATGGCCTTTTCAGCCGTACCGCCCACGCCGATGCCCAGCATGCCGGGCGGACACCAGCCGGCACCCATCAGTGGAACCATCTGCAACACCCAGTCGACCAGCGAATCGGACGGGTTGAGCATGGCGAATTTGGTTTTGGCTTCCGAGCCGCCGCCCTTGGCCGCCACGTGCACTTCCAGCTTATCGCCGGGAACGATCTCGTAGTGGATTACGCAAGGGGTGTTATCGCCCGTATTCCTGCGCGCGCCGTCCGGGTCTTCCAGGATCGAGGCACGCAGCTTGTTGTCCGGGTTCATGTAGGCGCGGCGCACGCCCTCGTTGACCATGTCCGTCACGCTCAAATCGCCTTCCCACTGCACATTCATGCCCACATGCAGGAAC
>CAYUBS010000063.1:0-10657 GCA_964443145.1 uncultured Wenzhouxiangellaceae bacterium
CGGTGTTGCTGAGCCTGGCCAGTCTGCCGGGTCCGCGGCTTTTGCGCCCCTTAAGGACGGCGAGACGGGCTGCCCAGCGTAAACTGCCATGCTCTCCAACCAACTTATCGACCAGCCCAAGGCCCTTCGCCTGGTGGGCCCTTAGCATCCTGCCGGTCAGCATTATCTGCATGGCCTGAAAACCGCCGATCTGCCGGGTTGTACGGGCACTGCCGCCAAAGCCGGGGTAGATACCTAACCGGACTTCCGGGAAGCCCAGACGGGTAGCCTCGGTATTGGCAACAATGCGGTAATCAAAGCACAGGGCCAGTTCAAGTCCGCCACCCAGGCAGTAGCCGTCGATGGTGACTGCGGTGGGGAAGGGCAGTGCTTCAACCCGATCAAATACGCGGTGTACATCGCGGATGAAGCCTTCCGCTTCCTCAACGCTTTGGACCTGTTCAAATTCACGTACATCAGCGCCCACGATGAATGAGTTCTTTTTGCCTGATTGTAAGACCAGTGCTTTGGGATGATTTGCCTCAAGGTGTGTGACGATCAGTTCGAGTTCGGTCATCACGTCCCGCGATAAGCTGTTGGTGGATTCGCCAGCGCGATCGATAGTCAGCCAGCAGACCTGGTCCATATCGTAATCCAGCCGCCAGTTCTTGTATTCAGAGTTACTCATTCTCGGGCTCCGTACGGTAAAGTATGGTGACTTTGTATTATGACATATGGTGTGTGTTTAAGGCACCGGGTATCCTGCCCGCCTCAGGCCCTCTGACAGCGTGATTAGCGGAAGGCCGATAATGGCCGTCGGGTCGCTGGAACTCATGCTCTGCAGCAGGCTGATGCCAGCAGCTTCCGACTTGAAACTCCCGGCGCAATCGAGTGGCTTATCCTGTTCAATGTAGCGTCGTATCTCGCTTTCGGACAGGCGGCGAAAAAGTACCTCTGTGACCACGGTATCTTCGTGACAGAGGCCGGTTTCACGACACATGACACAGACGGCAGTAAGGAACTGTACGGTGTGTCCGCTGAAAGCCTGGAGTTGGGCCATCGCGTTTCCCGGGGTTCCCGGCTTGCCGGCAATACCGTCAGGACCAACTGCCAACTGGTCTGAACCGATCACTACGCTTGAGGGTTCCCCTGCCGCCAGAGAGATGGCTTTTGCCCTTGCCAGACGGGTAACCAGTTGTTCGGCCGGCTCACCTTTTTGTGGTGTTTCATCGGCGTTGGGTGATGCCGTCAGGAAAGGAATGCCCAGGCGTTCGAGCAATAATTTTCGGTAAGGGCTGGACGAAGCGAGGATGAGTTTTCTTTTATGTGACTGTGGCGGCATTTTTGTAGTAAAATAATCCGTTTATGTGGGGCGGATGTATTTCCCGCATGCAGGAATTGTGAAGCTATGTCCCGTGAATTTCCAGACTTTATCGATCCATGGAAAGCAGCGGATGGACGGCGGACATTCCAGGGTACGATGCCGCTCAAGCGGATGAAGCGACTGGTTGGCATGTTAGCCCCAGAAGACGGTGTGCAGCAAGCGCAGTTAAAAGCCCGGAAAGACGTTGGTTTTCGTGTGCGGTTTTCCAACGATGAACAGGGATTAGTGATAATACACTTGTCTGTGGAGACCGAACTGGCATTGGTTTGCCAACGCAGTTTGACGCCCTATCTTGAAAAGATCAGGCGACAGAGCGTTCTCGCGGCGATTGAGGACATTGCGGATCAGGATGATATTCCGGATCTGTATGACCCGGTGCTGGTTGAACACAGGCGGATGGCGCTGGTGGATATCGTTGAGGAAGAACTGATCCTCGCCGTGCCGCAGGTACCCAGAAACCCGAAGACGGCAGCAATTGAATTGTCGACGGACGGAGCAGTCAGAGCTTCGGACGGAGCAGAAAAAGAGCAAAGCCACAGGCCGTTCGCGGGTCTGGGCGGGCTGATGAAAGAAAAGAGCGACGATTAAACCCCTGCGAGGGTTGGTCGAAGTTTATGTTTTTAGAATTGACTTGGGAGAAATAGTCATGGCAGTACAAAAAAGTCGTAAGACACCATCAAGGCGCGGTATGCGTCGTTCGCACGATGCTCTGAAAGCACCAACGCTTTCTGTCGATTCCACCACGGGTGAAACCCATCTTCGGCATCACATCACGCCGGAAGGTTACTACAAGGGCCGCCAGGTCATTGAAACGCCTGTAGTGGAACTTGACGAAGAATAACGGTTTGATCAAAGAACAGTTATAGCCCTGAACGCCAGGTTTGGCGGTCAGGGCTTTTCTGTGTCTGCGCCTTGCGTTTTTCGGGTCTGGACGAACCGGGACAGGCTGGCGCGACCGGGCTGTGCCAAGCATAATGAATCGCTTGTTCACTGGTGTCACTTGGAGAGGTTGGCTTGATTTATTCAAAAATAATCGGAACGGGCAGCCATCTTCCCGACAAACTAGTGACCAACCATGACCTGGAAAAGATCATGGATACCAGCGACCAGTGGATTCGTGAGCGTACCGGGATCCGTGAGCGGCGGGTTGTGGTAAAGGGTGAAACAACCGGTACCCTGGCGGAAAACGCCTGCCGCAAGGCGCTGGAGGCATCTGGAATAGACCCGCTTGAGATTGATCTTTTTATTATTGGCACAACCACCCCTGACCTGATTTTTCCCAGCACGTCCTGCGTGATACAAAAGCGGCTTGGTTTGCGGGATTGCGGCGCCATGGATGTCAATGCGGCATGTTCCGGCTTCTTGTATGCCCTGAGTGTTGCTGAAAAGTACATTCGCTGTGGTGATGCCAAAAAGGTGCTGGTTTGCGGCGCCGAGACGCTCTCCAGGATTACCAACTGGGAGAAAAGGGATACAGCGGTGCTGTTTGCAGACGGAGCCGGTGCAGTGGTTCTTGAGGCTTCTGAAGAACCCGGTATCATCTCTACCCATATCCACGCGAATGGAGATTACGTAGATCTGTTGACCACCAACGCAGGGGTCTCGGTAGGCTGGGATGCGGTAGAAGCGAATGGCGGCAAGCCCGAAATCATAATGCGCGGTAACGAGGTCTTTAAGGTTGCGGTACGCACACTGGGCCGTATCGTGGAAGAAACGATGGATGCGGCGCAGATGGATAAGTCGGATCTGGATTGGCTGATTCCGCACCAGGCAAACCTCCGGATCATTACAGCGATGGCCAAGAAGCTCGACATGAGCATGGACCACGTCGTGGTCACGGTTGATCGTCATGGCAATACCTCATCGGCTTCAGTTCCACTGGCGCTGGATGAAGCGATACGTGACGGCAGAATCAAGCGTGGGGATCTGTTACTGCTGGAGGCGTTTGGCGGCGGGTTCACATGGGGTTCGGCTTTGATCAGATACTGACAGACCAGAACAATCGGAGTTTACGATGGAATTGAAGTTAGAAGGACAGGTTGCAATTGTCACCGGAGCGAGTCGGGGAATTGGTGCTGAAATTGCAGACACCCTGGCTGCGGCAGGTGCCCGGGTAGCCGGCACCGCGACAACCGAAGCAGGTGCAATGGCCATTACAGATCGCCTGCAGGCTATTTCTGCCGAATGCACTGGCGAGGTTTTGAACGTGAACGATTCCGAAGCGACGGGCGCACTGCTCAGTCGCGTCAACGAAAAACTGGGTGTACCAACCATCCTCGTTAACAATGCCGGAATCACGCGCGACCAGATTTTAATACGAATGAAAGAAGAAGACTGGGATGACGTGATCGAGACCAATCTGCGTTCCGTTTTTCGTCTCAGTAAAGCCTGTCTGCGTGGCATGATGAAGGCCCGCACAGGCCGCATCATCAGCATTGCATCAGTAGTCGGGTCCATGGGAAATGCAGGACAAACCAATTACGCGGCTGCAAAGGCGGGTATGATGGGTTTTACACGTTCACTGGCCCGGGAAATCGGCTCAAGAAATATTACGGTCAACGTGGTGGCCCCCGGGTTTATCGATACGGATATGACCCGCGCTCTGGATGAGGGCCAGAAAGCGGCGCTGTTGAAGGATATTCCATTGCAGCGCCTGGGTGAACCACAGGATATAGCAGCTTCCGTTTTGTTCCTCGCTTCGGCGCAGGGTGGCTACATTACGGGGCAAACTTTGCATGTCAATGGTGGCATGTACATGATTTAGACTGGCATCGGAGCCGTAGATTAACTAAAATTGCTGGACTGAATCCCCCAAAGAGGAATGAATGTCGATGAGTAGTATTGAAGATCGCGTCAAAAAGATTGTTATAGAACAACTTGGTGTCAAGGAAGATGAAGTCACTGCGAGTGCTTCATTTGTGGATGACCTTGGCGCAGACTCACTGGATACAGTTGAACTGGTGATGGCCCTCGAGGAAGAATTCGAGTGCGAGATCCCGGATGAAGAAGCGGAAAAGATTACCAGCGTTCAGCAGGCCATTGATTACATTCAGGCCCACGTCTGATCCTTCACAATCTGCAGGATAAAGAGGCGGCCGGCTTTTTGCCGGCCGCTGTCGATTTGAATTCCTGAACCTCCTGGAGAGGAAGCCATCGTGTCATCACGTCGTGTTGTTGTTACAGGTCTCGGCCTGATCTCGCCCGTGGGCAATACCGTCGAATCCGGATGGGATGCTGTTTGCAACGGCCGTAGCGGAATCGGTCCTGTGACGGGTTTCGATGCCTCGCAACTGGCCACACGCATTGCCGGCGAAATTCGTGATTTTGAGGTCACTGACTACCTCACAGTTCAAGAGGCCAGGCGATACGACACGTTCGTACATTACGGACTGGCCGCATCCCAGGACGCTATGCGTCAGGCGGGACTGATCGGAGAACATCAGGGCGTCGATCCGGAACGGGTCGGTTTCGCCGTCGGTTCCGGTATCGGTGGAATTTCAGCCATCGAGAAAAACATGCTGATCTACCGGGACAAAGGAGCTCGACGGATTTCGCCATTTTACATCCCCGGTGCGATCGTCAACATGATCAGCGGAATCCTGTCCATCCAATACGGTTACAAAGGCCCGAATATGGCAGTGGTCTCAGCCTGCTCAACGGGAACCCATAGTATTGGTTTAGCTGCACGCATGATTAAATACGGTGATGCCGATGTGATGGTTGCCGGTGGTGCGGAATATGCCACTTCGCCGACCTCGATGGCCGGTTTCATTTCTGCCAAGGCCATGTCTACCCGAAATGACGACCCGCACGCAGCCAGCCGTCCGTGGGACCGCGACCGTGACGGATTCGTTCTGGCCAATGGTGCCGGCACGATGGTGGTCGAGGAACTGGAACATGCCAGGGCACGCGGCGCGGAAATCCTCGGTGAGCTGATCGGATTCGGAATGAGTGGCGATGCCCACCACATGACTGCTCCGCCGGCAGACGGGGAGGGTGCGGCCCGCTGCATGGAAATCGCATTGCGCGACGCCGGCATCAATCGTGAACAGGTTGAGTACATTAATGCACACGGCACATCGACAGGGCTGGGCGATCGGGCAGAGTCCGATGCCGTTAAAACGGTTTTCGGTGATCATGCGCAGCGCCTCGCTGTGAGCTCAACCAAGTCGATGACAGGTCATATGCTGGGAGCTGCCGGTGGTGCTGAGGCACTGTTTTCAGTTCTTGCTATTCGTGACGGTGTGATACCGCCTACCATCAATCTTGATAACCCTGACGAAGGCTGCGATCTGGACTATGTACCCCATGTGGCAAGAGAAACGTCGATAGATATCGCGATGTCTAATTCGTTCGGTTTCGGAGGCACTAACGGTACACTGATTTTCAGCCGGTTCCGGGACTGACCCCAGGAGAGAAACATGCTTGAGTGCCTGGTTGACGGTGAGATTTCTGATCGGATTTCAGCCGCAGATCGAGGCCTGTATTTCGGCGACGGGTTGTTTGAAACCATAGCCGTGATCGGTGGACAACCCCGCTTCTGGCAAGGCCATATGGATCGGCTTAGTGCCGGTTGCGAGCAGCTGGATTTGCCGGTTACACCGCAGTCAGTGTTGTTGCGGGAAGTAAATACGGTGAGTGCAGGCAAGCCAACCTGCCTGGTCAGGATCATTATTACACGCGGCAACTCCGGCTTCGGTTACGCTGCTGATTCCTCAGTGATGCCCAACCGCATAGTCAGTTCTCATGCCTGGCCGGTCGAAGAAGGTAAGCCGGCCACATTCGGTGTTCAAACAAGAATCTGCGAACTTCGCTTCGGAATTCAGCCTGCGCTGGCTGGCCTGAATCACCTCAATCGCCTTGAGCAGGTCACGGCTCGTTCTGAATGGCAGGACCCTTTGATCGGTGAAGGCATTGTGCTGGATCGCGAAGACCACGTGATCAGCGGGGTGTCCTCCAATATTTTCCTGGTTTACTCGGGGCGCTTGCTAACACCCAGGCTCGACCGCTGCGGTGTCCGCGGAGTTATGCGTGGCGCCATTCTGAATGCATTCCGACCCCGCTGTGAACAACGCCGCCTGCTGCTGGATATGTTGCCGGATTCGGATGAGATTTTTATCTGCGATTCAGTGCGCGGGGTGTTACCTGTCGTCCGAATAGATCACTGGGAATATGACGTAGGCCCGGTGACACGGGAGGTCCAGGACTGGCTCGAGCAACAGTGACATGTTGAAGAAAGTGCTGTTGCTGTCTTTATTTTTGCTTCTGTTGCTGACGGCAGCAAGCTGGAAAATCTGGGATCGCTACACGGTTTTTCTTCAAACACCACTAACCATCACGGAGCAAGGCCAGCTATTCCAGTTGCAACCGGGGATGTCCGGTGTGGACATTGTTCAGCAGATGTCCCGTCTTGAGATGACCATTCCAGGCTGGGAGTGGCGTCTGCTGATGCGCATGGAACCACACGTGTATCGCGCTGGTGAATATCAACTCACTCACGGAATGTTACCGCAGCAGGTCCTCGCTGAACTGGCCGGTGGCCGCGTGGTGCAGTATCGGATCACCCTGGTTGAAGGCTGGACCTTTCGCCAGTTTGCCGCTGAGATAACTGCAAACGGTGTGCTCAGGCATGAAATGGATCTGGAAGCTCCGGCGCAGTGGCCCGCATTGGCGGAACGTCTTGGCGTTGAGAACCTCGAAGGGTGGTTTCTGCCCGAAACCTACCAGTTCACCCGCGGTGATTCAGACATCGATGTACTGGATCGGGCACATGCCGCGATGAAACAGGCGCTGGACCGGGCATGGGCTGCGCGAGACCCGGAATTGCCGATTGATTCTTCGTACGAATTGCTCATACTGGCCTCAATCATCGAAAAAGAAACCGCGTTAGACGCAGAGCGGGATCAGGTCGCAGGGGTATTTGTTCGCAGGTTGAACAAGCGTATGCGCCTGCAGACTGACCCGACTGTAATTTACGGCATGGGTGAGGCCTATGATGGAAATATCAGGCGCCGTGATTTACAGACTGACACGCCATATAACACCTATACCCGCCATGGTTTGCCACCGACACCCATTGCAATGCCCGGAACCGCGTCCCTGATGGCAGCGGCCCAGCCGGCGGCAGGGGATTCATTTTATTTCGTTGCAGACGGCAATGGGGGGCACACGTTTTCACACACGCTTGAAGAGCACCAGAAAGCCGTCCGAAAACTAATTGAGAGAAACTGATGCGAGGCAGGTTCATAACCATCGAAGGTGGTGAGGGCGCAGGCAAGTCGACCGTGATGAGTCGTGTAGCTGCGTGGTTGGAGGGAGCCGGACACCGGGTGATAACCACACGGGAGCCGGGCGGTACGGTACTGGCTGAAAAGCTGCGCCATATCCTTCTGGATCGAAACAATAATTCCCTCTCTGGACAGGCAGAATTGCTGCTGATGTTTGCGGCCCGGTCACAGCACCTCGACGAGCTTATCCGGCCGTCCCTGGCCCGTGGCGATTGTGTATTATGCGATCGCTTTACCGACGCGACCTGGGCCTACCAGGGCGGCGGCAGAGGCTTGCCGCAGGCGGAAATCGCAACTCTGGAAAACCTGGTGCATGGTGATCTTCAGCCAGACCTGACCCTGCTGCTCGACTTGCAGGTACAGCAAGGTATGCAAAGGGCTGCAGCACGTGGCCAGGCCGATCGTTTCGAGATTGAATCGATCAATTTTTTTGAGAAAGTCCGGGCAGCTTATCTGGTGCGCGCGGACGCAGCGCCAGAACGCTTTGCCGTGGTTGATGCTTCGCTCGACGTAGAGGCTGTCTGGGCGCAGATCCAGCTAATACTTGAAACAAGGTTGGAGCCATGAGCTATCCGTGGTTAAAGCCGGTTGAAAGCGAGTTCGTTGAACGGCTCGAGAATGACCGCCTGCCGCATGCACTTCTGTTGTGCGGGCCACGCGACACCGGCAAAACCGAACTGGCCACTGATTTTATCGCCAGCTTGATGTGCCTGGAAAATCACTATCCTGCCTGTGGCGAGTGTCGCTCCTGTCAGTTGCTTAAAGGTGGTGCTCATCCTGATCGCCAGCTCATCACCTATGAGGAAAACCCCAAAACCCACGAGATGCGGAAGGTTTTGGTCGTCGATCAGGTCCGTCGGCTGATCTCATCTCTGTACCTGACCAACTCGTTCAGCCGGCGCAAGGCGGCGCTGGTGTATCCGGCCGAGGCCATGAACATCAGCACGGCGAATGCCTTGTTGAAAACGCTCGAAGAGCCACCGGGTGAGGTGGTTTTGATCCTGGTTTCCAACGATATCGCACGGTTGCCGGCCACGATCAGGAGCCGCTGCCAGAAACTGCAGGTCCGGTCACCGGATATTGCTGTTGCCCGCGATTGGTTATGCGCGGATAACGGTTGCAGTGAGGCTGAGGCCGAAGCAGCCCTGACTGCCGCCTCTGGCAGCCCACTCAAGGCCAGGCGCATGTTGGTTGATGGCAGCACGGATCACTACCGGCTGTTAATCGCGACCCTGCAGGATCTTCGCTCGGGAAAGACAGAGCCTGGAGGCGCTATGGCGGCCCTGAAGGACGTCGATCCGGAGTTGCTGTGGTCCTGGTTGTCGCTACTGGCGGCGGCGGAAGTGAAGCGGGTGATCGGTGACCCCCCGGCGGCAAAATCAGTCTCCTTAATACAGTCAGCTGCGGACCGAAATCGCAAATTTCTACCCACCCCTGTACGTAAGGACTTCCTTCTGCAGGATTGGCTGATACAATGGTCACGGCTCAAAGCTTAGGAAGGAACCATGGCGCAACAAGGGATTCTCTCACTGTCCATCAAGGACAGGCAGGCACTCTACAAGTCATATATGCCGTTTGTATCAGGTGGTGGGCTGTTTGTACCCAGTACCAAACGATTCAGCCTCGGTGATGAAGTCTTTCTATTGCTGACTGTGATGGAGTTCGAAGAACGCCTCCCTATACCTGGAAAGGTGATCTGGATAACCCCACAGGGTGCAGCTGGAAACCGAAAAGCCGGAATCGGCGTGCAGTTTGCCGATACCCAGGATGGCGCTCATGCCCGCACGGTTATCGAATCGCACCTGGCGACTCAGCTAAAGAGCAACCAGTCAACCCATACGATGTAAGCCAGGCTATTGATCCTGGCAGGCTCAGCGCAACGCGCGATCATCCACGTAGATATGGATGCGTTTTACGCATCGGTTGAGTGTCTCGACAATTCGGAACTGGTTGGAAAGCCGGTCGTCGTAGGCGGCCTGGGTCCGCGCGGAGTGGTTGCAACAGCCAGCTACGAAGCCCGTGTTTTCGGTGTTCATTCAGCGTTGCCGATGGGGCGGGCCAGGCGACTCTGCCCGCAGGCAGAATTCATACGGCCGCGCATGGCTCGTTATCGGGAAAAGTCGGCTGAAGTTTTTTCGATTTTTCGGGATTTCACGCCGTTGGTGGAAGGGCTTTCACTGGATGAAGCATTTCTGGATGTGTCCGGAAGTCTTAAGCTATTTGGCAGCCCGGCGGAGATCGGTCACAGGATCAAGCAGAGAATTAAACAGGAAACAGGGCTAACCGCTTCGGTTGGCCTGGCACACAACAAATTCCTGGCCAAGCTGGCCTCCGATGTACAGAAACCGGACGGCCTGGTAGTGGTCGCCCCCGACCAGGTACACGCCTTCCTCGACCCGATGCCGATCAGCCGCTTATGGGGCGTGGGCAAACGCACCGCTCCGCGCCTCAGGGCGTTGGGGGTGCTGACCATAGGGCAAGTCCGGCGTACTGACGTCTCGATACTGCAACCCGTGTTGGGTAAGCGGGCAGATCACTTCCAGCGCCTGGCCAGGGGAGAAGATGAACGTCCGGTGAGTCCCGGGCGGCCGGACAAGTCGATCAGCCACGAGGTCACGTTTGACCAGAACGTACTGGACCGGACTGATTTACTGGCCGAACTGCAGCGCCAGGCCGAGGCGGTTTCCAGGCGATTACGCGCACGGGGGCTGATGGCCACCACGGTGGTCGTCAAGATTCGCGACCCCGCTTTTCATACCGTTACACGGAGCCGCAGCATGCGGGCCTGCTCCAACAGTACGCAGACGCTGTATCGGATGGCACGTGCTTTGTTTGAAAAGTGGCGTGAGGCCCACCCATCTACCCCTTTGCGCTTGCTGGGGATGGGTGTCACCGGACTGGAAGCTGCACCCGCCGATGGCGAGGGCAACGGAGACCTCGTCGACAGCCGGGCTGAGCAGAGTATCGACCGTGTGCTGGACACCATCAACCGCCGCTATGGTGCAGC
>CAYUBS010000063.1:10757-16156 GCA_964443145.1 uncultured Wenzhouxiangellaceae bacterium
GCGGATTTCATCTTCGGTGAGAGAAGGATCTGCCTTGACGATGAACACCTTGACCGCTTCGTTAGATTTCGGGTCCGGGATGCCGATGACCGCCACCTCCATTACCTTGGGAAGCATTGCGATGACGTCCTCAATCTCATTGGGGAAGACATTGAAACCGGACACCAGGATCATATCTTTCTTGCGGTCGACGATCTTGAAAAAGCCATCCTCGGTCATCACCGCGATGTCGCCGGTGCGCAGCCAGTTTTCCTCGGTCATGACCTCGGCGGTTGCTTCCGGACGCTGCCAGTAGCCTTTCATAACCTGTGGGCCGCGCACTACCAGTTCACCACGCTCACCCTGAGGCAACAGATTACCAGCATCGTCCATGATGCCGCATTCGGTGGATGGAATCGGTAATCCGATACAGCCGTTGAATCCTTCGATGTCCATTGGGTTGATGCAGGCCGCAGGTGATGTTTCGGTCAGGCCATAGGCTTCAACCAGCGGGGTACCGGTCACTTCACGCCATTTTTCCGCAACGGCGCGCTGCACAGCCATACCGCCGCCCAAAGCCCCTTTCAAGGTGCTGAAATCCAGCTTGGCGAAATCCGGTTCGGCCAGCATGCTATTAAACAGCGTGTTCACTCCCGGCACGAAAGTAAACGGGACTTTTTCGAGTTCCTTGATGAACGCGGGCATATCCCGCGGGTTGGTGATCAGCACATTGATACCGCCCATAGCCATGAAGACGAGGCAGTTCGCTGTTAACGCGAAGATATGATAAAGCGGCAGTGCAGTGATAACGACTTCCGTATCCTGGCCGACGCCGGCCGGAATCATCCAGGCTTTTGCCTGCAGCATATTCGCAACCAGGTTGCGATGGGTCAGCATCGCCCCTTTGGCAACGCCGGTGGTGCCACCTGTGTACTGCAGGAATGCGATGTCATCCAGTTCGCTGCTGACCGGGTTCAGGCGGATCCTGGAACCTTTCTGTAAGACGGTGTTGAAGGGAGTAGATCCGGGCAGCTTGAAGTCTGGTATGGCCTTTTTAACATACTTCAGCATGAAGTTGATCAACAGGCCTTTCGGGAAACCCAGCAAGTCCCCGATCTTTGTCGTGATGACCTGTTCGACACTTGTCTGGTCAACAACATCTGCCAGCACATGGGCGAAGTTTTCTACCACCACGATGGCTTTGGCACCGGAGTCGGTTAACTGGTGCTTAAGCTCGCGGCCCGTGTACATCGGATTGGTATTGACGATGACCAGGCCGGCACGCATGGCGCCAAACAATGCGACGGGGTACTGCAGGATGTTCGGCATCATCAGTGCGATGCGGTCGCCCTTGACCAGGCCTTTGCTCTGAAGCCAAGCGGCGAAATCCCTCGTCAGGCGATCCAGTTCCGTGTACGTCAGTTCCTTGTCAAAATTGACATAAGCTGTTTGACCGGAAAAGCGTTCGCAACTCTGGTCGAAAATATCCAGTATGGATGAGTAAGTGCTGAGGTCAATTTCAGCCGGTACGCCTTCGGGATAACTCTCTAGCCATGGGTGGTTCACATTAAGTCCTCGCAAAATTTACGCCGTAGATTATATGATGCACCAAAAATGAAATATCGTGTTGACCGATGTCAAAAGCGATTATTTTTGGCGCGTAGGATAATATTAAACCTTATCAGGCGGGGTAGCACCGAATGGGCGAACAAAACGTCAAGGCAAATACGGACGAAACGACACACCAGGCGTTCATGAAATCTCTGTTGACAGAGGTTAACGCACTGGAGCGAATGCTGGATACGGGATTAATCGAAACCGGCGTGCGACGCATCGGAGCCGAACAGGAAATGTTCCTGATTGACAAGGCACATAAGCCGGCGTTAAAGGCTATGGAGATCCTTGATCAGATTGACGACGAGCGTTTCACCCATGAGCTCGGGTTGTTCAACCTTGAGGCCAATCTGTCGCCCAGGAAGTTGGGGGGTGACTGCCTGAAAAAGATGGAAGAGGAGGCTCAGGAAGTCTACTTGCGGGCATGCGAAGCTGCTGCCGCAGTTGATTGCGATATCGCTCTGGTGGGTATTTTGCCTACCTTGACAAAGGATAACCTCACACTTGAATCGATGGTGCCCACCCCCCGTTACTACGCTTTAAATGATGCAATACGGGGTCTGCGTGGTGACGAGTTTGAATTCACCATCAATGGTATCGATCAGCTGTCGGTAAAGCACGACAACGTTATGCTGGAAGCTTGTAACACCAGCTTCCAGGTGCATTTTCAGGTCAGTCCGGAACACTTCGCGAAGAACTACAACATCGCCCAGGTGGTTACCGCTCCCTTGCTTGCGGCGGCGGTGAATTCGCCCATCCTGCTGGGTAAACGGCTGTGGCATGAGACGCGCATCGCGGTATTTGAGTATTCCATCGATACGCGTTCAAAGATTCACCAGGAACGAGGGCTGCGACCCCGGGTACATTTTGGCGACCGTTGGCTGGAAAATTCAGTAACCGAAATATTCAAGGAAGACATCGCCCGTTTCCGCATCGTCTTGACGACCGAGACCGAAGATGATCCGCTGGGCATGATTGAACAGGGCATCATGCCGTCACTCAACGCCTTGCGTTTGCACAACGGAACCGTTTATCGCTGGAACCGGCCTTGCTACGGCGTGCACAACAACATACCTCACCTGCGCATTGAAAACCGCGTCATTCCATCCGGCCCGACCGTGCTTGACGAAGTGGCGAATGCGGCCTTTTTCTACGGCATGATGGCCGGCATGACCGAGCAGGTCAGCGACATTCGGGATCTGCTGACCTTCGCAGATGCCAAGTCCAATTTCCTGGCGGCGGCCCGCGATGGCATTCGCGCGCAAATGAACTGGTTCAATGATACCCACCTGCCGGCCAAGCAGCTGATCCTGGAGCAACTGCTTCCGTTAGCCACTGAAGGCTTGCAGGAAGCCGGAATTGATAATGATGATATTGATCGCTACCTCGGAGTAATCCGCGATCGGGTTACCCATCGGCGCACGGGTTCACGCTGGGCTTTGGAATCGCTTGAAAAGATGAAGGAAAGGGGCACCCAGGATCAACGCCATCGCTGTATTGTCAGCAGCATGGTGGAGCAGCAGAAAACGGGTATACCGATCAGCGAGTGGAAACTGGCAGAATTTTGTGCCGAGCAGGATTGGCGGGACAGCTACCTTACGGTCGGCCAGTTCATGACGCAGGACCTGTTCACCGTACGTCCGGATGATATCGTTGATTTCGCCGCTACCCTGATGGACTGGAGGAAGATTCGCCATGTGCCGGTCGAAAGCGACACCGGCGAACTGGTCGGCCTGGTTTCGCACCGGGCCCTGTTGCGACTGGTTGCCCAGGGGCGTATGGGTAAGGACCATCGGGTGACTGTTGAAGAAATCATGAACCGCAGCCCACGCACGGTGAATCCTGACACCCCGACGGTCGAGGCCATCCGCTTGATGCGGGAGGAGAAGATCGCTTGCCTGCCGGTGATCCGCGATAACAAACTGGTCGGTATCGTGACCGAACACGACTTGATAATCGTAGCTTCGCTGCTGCTTGAGAATTACCTGGCAAACACGGAGTGAGCAGAAGTTTGGGCGCACTATTACTTGTGGGTCTGATACTCGGTGGGCTGGGCGCCTGTAGCAAGCCATTGACGGTGGAACAACGCATTATTGCGACCATCCGGGAGATGGAGGCCAAGATCGAGGACGCAGAGCGCGGGGCCTTCATGACGCACTTCGCGCAGGATTTCGAGGGGCAGGGCGGGCTCGTCAATCGTGACCGCGTACGGGCCATGGTCATCTTCCAGTTAAACCGCTACAAGAACCTGCAGGCACAGTTGCTGCCCATCCGGGTCAGCGAAGTCAGTGATACCACAGCCAGTGCGGCCTTCAGTGCCCTGGTGACCGGTGGTAAGGGGTTGTTGCCGGAAAGCGGCCAGGTGTTCAATTTCGAGACCCGCTGGCGGCTGGATGATAACGAATGGCTACTGTACTCGGCCAGTTGGGATCCGGTTACGCTGGACGAGGCGCTCTAGTAGAATTGCTGAATGGTATTGTCCGCCTTTCATCCGGCTGTCCAATCCTGGTTCGCTAGCGCTTTTGAATCTGCTACGCCGGTCCAGCAAGAGGCCTGGTCCGCAATTGGTTCTGATCAGAACGTACTGATTTCCGCCCCGACCGGTAGCGGCAAAACTTTTGCCGCGTTCCTTTGTGCCATCAACGACCTGGTAGTGCAGAGTCAGCGGCAGCCGCTGGCCGATGGTGTGCAGGTTCTGTACGTTTCTCCGCTAAAGGCTCTATCCAACGACATCGAGAAAAACCTCCGTTTGCCAATGGAGGGGATCGAACGCTGGTTGTTCGAAAATTCAGGTCGTGCGTCCGGCATTCGGGCAATGGTCCGGACCGGTGATACAACACCTGGTGAGCGGCAGAAAATGCGCAAAAAGCCGCCGCAGATCCTGGTTACGACGCCTGAGTCGCTTTACCTGTTACTAACCTCTGATTCCGGACGTGACATGCTCGGCGGGGTCAGTACCGTGATCGTGGATGAGATCCACGCCATCGCCGGTAGTAAACGCGGCAGCCACCTGTCTTTGTCATTGGCCAGACTGGATGCGCTGACCAGGCAGCGTACCGCAGTGGAGGCCCGCCGCATTGGCCTTTCCGCCACCCAGAACCCGATCGAACTGATCGCAAATTTCCTGACCGGTGGACGGCCGTGCAAGATCGTTGATACCGGACACCAGCGCGAACGGGATATCGCTTTGCTGGTCCCCGCATCGCCCTTGTCACCGGTGATGGCCAACGAAGTCTGGGAGGAGATCTACAATCAGCTGGAATCACTGGTCGATGAGCACCGTACAACCCTGATCTTCGTGAATACACGGCGCCTGGCTGAGCGCCTGGCGCACCACCTGGCTGAACGAATTGGCGAAGAGTGCGTTACCGCGCACCATGGCAGCCTCTCACGTGAGCACCGGCTGGGGGCCGAGCAGGCGTTGAAATCCGGTCGCCTGCGCGCACTGGTTGCGACTGCCTCGCTGGAACTTGGAATTGATATCGGGCATGTCGACCTGGTCTGCCAGATTGGATCACCGGGGAGTATTTCTGCTTTTATACAGCGGGTAGGGCGGGCTGGCCACGCGGTCGGTGAAACGCCGAAAGGGCGCCTGTTCCCGCTGTCGCGCGACGATCTGGTAGAGGCAGTTGCTCTGCTGGCGGCGGTACGCCAGGGCGTGCTGGATCGTGTGCTCATCCCGCAGGCACCACTGGATGTGCTGGCACAGCAGCTTATTGCCGAGGTTAGCGCCCGTGAGTGGGAGACCGGAGCCTTACTGGACCTGGTGCGTTCAGCCTGGCCCTATCGTGACCTGACATCAGCCG
>CAYUBS010000064.1:0-15913 GCA_964443145.1 uncultured Wenzhouxiangellaceae bacterium
CACGCTCCTCCAGCGAAGTCAGTTCGTGATCATACTGGTCGATGATGTCGGTGGACTTGCTGATGTCTTTGTTGGAAAAATCACTGCCCATCCAGCTTTGCGACATCATGGAGGACGGCACCTTGATGATGCGGTTAATCTTGGGTGAGAAGGTCCACATGTTGTTGTCGTTCAGCAGGGTGCCGTTACCGGCATCTTTTTTTGGCTCCAGCACGCGAACCAGTGACCGCTTGTCTCCTTTGCTCCAGGAATGCATGGTCATGGAGCGTTCCCAGTCGGGACGGTGAATGGTCATCGTCATATCAGAGAACGAAGTCATGCCACGCCAATGGTCCATCGCCTGCCTGACCAGTTGAGCCGCATCAGGCTCCTGTGCCTGCAATGAGGACAGTACAACAAGGCTGATTAATATAAAAAGCTTACGCATTTTTCACCTCTTCTATCCCTTAGCGTACAATTTGAGTCATGAAAGAACCAGTCGTTAATTTGCCGGGTTACGAGAATGCCGAAGGGGTGCTGGTCATTGGCATTTCTTCGCGGGCGCTGTTCGACCTCGGCCAGAGTCACGCGATTTATGAAAGCGAAGGCCTGCAGGCCTATACCGACTATCAAATCGAACGTGAAGACCAGTTTCTGAAGCCGGGTGTCGCCTTTCCCCTGGTCAGGAAATTGCTGGCCCTGAATGAGGATGACGTGGATCATCCGGGAGTCGAGGTCATTTTGCTGTCACGCAATAATGCGGACACCGGGTTGAGGATTTTCAACACCATCGAGCACTATGGCCTGAACATTGAGCGGGCTGCTTTTACCGGTGGAGACAGTCCGTACAAATACATGGAGGCCTATGGGGCCAACCTGCTGTTATCCACCAATGCCGGGGACGTCCGAAAGGCGCTTGAGCAGGGATATGCGGCGGCTACCATCCTGCCAGGTAGTGCCAGCGACCGCGACAGCGGCCAGTTGCGAATTGCTTTTGATGGCGATGCCGTCCTTTTTGGTGATGAGGCAGAACGTATTTTCCAGGAGCGGGGTCTGGAAGCATTTTCCGACAGCGAACGAGAGTCAGCCGGGCACCCATTGACCGGCGGACCTTTCAAACCGGTACTCGAGGCGCTGCACAAGATTCAATCCGCTTATCCGATCGATCACAACCCGATCCGGACTGCATTGGTCACAGCCCGCTCGGCCCCTGCGCATAAGCGGGTGGTGCTCACCCTGCGGAAATGGGGCATCCGGATCGATGAGGCGCTGTTTCTGGGCGGGCGTTCCAAGGGCGAATTTCTGAAGACTTTTGGTGCGGATATTTTCTTCGACGATCAGCACATCCACATCGATTCGGCAAAAGCACACGTGGCCTCTGCACATGTACCCAGCGGCGTCGCCAACGAGTAAAATAGAAGTCTGAGAAAACCACCAAAACCAAATAGTCTGGAGCGCCTGATGGCCAAGCTGAATCCGTTCGACCTTTACGATGTCGCGTCGCTGCTCACCGAAGAGGAGCTGATGATCAAGGATAGTGTTGCCCGCTTTGTAGACGAGCGTGCAATGCCGATCATTGCGAAGCATTTCGATGAAGCGACTTTCCCTGCTGAGTTGGTGCCTGAAATCGCAGAAATGGGCCTTTTGGGCTCCAGCCTCGAGGGTTATGGATGCGCCGGCCTCAATGGTGTGTCCTATGGATTGATCTGCCAGGAGTTGGAGCGTTGTGATTCCGGTTTGCGCAGTTTTGTGTCGGTGCAATCCAGCCTGTGCATGTACCCGATCTATGCCTATGGATCTGAAGAACAGAAGCAACGCTGGCTGCCGGGTATGGCGGCCGGTGAAATCATCGGCTGTTTCGGTCTCACCGAATCGCATGGCGGTTCTGACCCTGCCGGTATGAAAACGCACGCGCGCCGTGACGGTGACGACTGGTTGATCAATGGTTCAAAAATGTGGATCACCAACGGTAACCTGGCCGATGTTGCCATTGTTTGGGCACATACCGATGACGGGATCATGGGCTTTCTGCTGGAGAAAGGGATGGCCGGGTTTGAAGCGCGGGAGATCAAGTCCAAGATGTCTTTACGTGCCTCGGTGACCTCCGAGTTATATTTCGACAACGTTCGCGTTCCGGAGGCCAACCGCCTGCCTAACGTGACGGGGCTCAAGGGACCGCTGGGTTGCCTGACCCAGGCTCGCTATGGAATCACCTGGGGGCCGATCGGCTCCGCCATCGCCTGCCTCGATGAAGTAGTCAATTACACGGCTGATCGTGTGTTGTTTGGCAGGCCGCTGGCCGCAAACCAGGCTATTCAGATCCGATTGGCGGACATGGCACGCCGGATTACCTCAGCACAACTGTTGTCGCTGCAACTGGGTCGTTTGAAAGATAAGGGGAAAATGCAGCCGACACAGGTGAGTATTGCCAAGTGGAATAATGTGCGCATGGCGTTGGATATTGCGCGGGATTGCCGCGATATCCTGGGCGGGAGTGGGATTACCACCGAATACCAGGCGATTCGGCATATGTTGAACCTGGAAAGCGTTATCACCTATGAAGGCACCGAGACGGTGCACCAGCTTGTGGTGGGGCGCGAGTTAACCGGAATTAACGCATTCTGAAGGTGTATTGATTGTTCGGGAGCGCGCAAGAGCGCGCTCCCTCATTTCCTACTGGTTTTTCAGAGACTGCTCGCGAACCGCGCGAAACTCGTTACCCTCGTACCATTCTGGCCACTGCTCACCGTCTGCAACTTCCAGTCCAATACCGAAATACATCTCGAGATCCTGTCCGGCACCGCGCAAGTCCCAGTCGTCTCCGACTTCATCCAGGGCCGTGTGGTAGCGGTTTTTCAGGAAGTATGCACCTTTTTCCTTGATGTATTCCGGGCCCAGTTCAAGGTGATCAGAGCCGGCTTTTGCATACAGCATCGGGACACCTTTCTTAGCAAAGTTGAAGTGGTCTGAACGGTAGTATCCACCGCGTTCGGGATGCTCCTCAGGTTTGACAATACGATCCTGTTTGCCGGCCTCAAGAATCAGTATGTCCTCAAGCTCCGAACTACCGTAGCCCACGACGACGACGTCGCTGGTCGGACCGTAGATCATCAGGGAATCCATGTTGATGCCGCCGACGGTCTGGTTCATCGGAATCGGTGGATTGCTGGCGTAATAAGCAGAACCCAACAGGCCCGACTCTTCTGCGGTCACGGCCAGGAAGGCGACACTGCGTGCCGGGGCACGGGGCAGGGCAGCGTATGACCAGGCCAGTTCCAGCAGGCCTGCCACGCCGGATGCGTTATCCATGGCGCCGTTATAGATCCCATCTGTCCCCTCGGCTACGCTGAGGTCTGTTCCCAGGTGGTCCCAGTGCGCCGTATAGACGAACACTTCCTCCGGCCGTTCGCTGCCCGGAAGCATGGCTCCGATATTGTATGACTGCTTGCGTACGATTTGGTTTTCTACCCGGGCATCCATAGTGCTGCCCAGTTCGACGGCTTTGAACTCTGGTGAGAGTGCTGCCTGCTGCAGGTCCGCCAGGTCCAGACCAGCGGCTTCGACCAATTCTTCGGCGATATCCTTCTGAATCCACGATTCAATCGGTGCCCGATCCATATTGTCATTGTCCCGGTGCAGGTGAAATTGCGGTCCGGTCCAGCTATTGCGCACAACTTCCCAGCCGTAGGCAGCCGGTGCAGTGTCGTGGATGATGACGGCGGCGGCTGCTCCCTGGCGAGCCGCTTCCTCATACTTGTAAGTCCAGCGCCCGTAGTAGGTCATGGCCTTACCTTTGAACAAAGCCGGGTCCCGGGTTGCGAATCCGGGGTCGTTGATCAGGATCAGTACAGTCTTGCCACGCACGTCTACGTCAGCGTAATCGTCCCAGCCAAACTCGGGTGCGACAATACCGTAGCCGACGAAGACGAGTTCACTGGTTTCGACGCTGGATTCCGGAACAACTCGCTTGGTTCCGGCAACCATTTCATCCTCGTACTTCACGAAACGATCTTTACCGTCCATGTGAAAAGTCATTTGAACCGTCGACGGGTCGGCCTCGATGGAAACCAGCTCGACCGGTTGGCGATAACTGTCACCAAACAGGGGTTCCAGGCCCATTTCCCGGAACCGTGTCTCGAGAAACTCCAGGGTCATGCGCTCACCCTCTGACATGGGCTCGCGACCGCCATAGGCGTCGGAGGACAGCTCGACGATGCTTTCCATCATGCGCTCCAGGTCGATCGTGGGTTGTGCGCCTTCGAGGCTGACAGGCGCAGTGGTCTGGGCCGTGATTTCTGTGCTGGTTGCGGGTTCCTCTTGTGCAGGTTTACAAGCGGCCAGGCCTAGCAGGCAGGCCAGTGACAGAAGCGGAAGAAGCGTTTTCATTATTAACTCCGTTGTAGTGCTGAATAATCGACGACCCTTGGCTCGGGCTCGAGCAGGAGGCCAAAGGTTTCCTGAACCCGGGACTGGATGGTCCGGGCGAGATTTAAAATTTGCCGGCCGCTGGCGTTGCCATGATTGACCAGGACCAGTGCGTGCCGTTCAGATACACCAGCGTCGCCCTCCCGATAACCCTTCAGACCGCAGTGCTCAATCATCCATGCCGCAGATAGCTTGGTGGTGTCCGGGGTTACTGGCCAGGCAGGAAGGCCGGGTATGCGTTTTGATAGCGCCTTCCAGTCAGCGGTGTGAACTACCGGGTTTTTGAAGAAACTGCCGGCATTTCCGATGGCGGCCGGATCCTGAAGCTTGCGTTGCCGGATCTTCATGACGGCATCGCTGACCTGGAGAGCAGTCAAGTCACCGGCCTGTGCCGGCTCCAGTTCCTCGCGCAGCCCTTTGTAGTCCAGCCGGGGGATGAAAACCCGATTCAGCCGCAAGCGGATTGAAGTAATCAGGTAACGATCTGGCGCGATCGATTTGAAATAACTGTCCCGGTATCCGGGCTGACACTCTTCCAGGCTGAATGTTTTCCAGCTTGCCCGGGCCAGGTCCCATGCGGTGACGCTTTCGAGGACCTCCGACAGTTCAACACCATACGCGCCGATATTTTGTATGGGTGCTGCTCCAGCCAATCCGGGAATGAGTGACAGGTTTTCCAGTCCACAAAGCCCTTCCTGCAGCGTCCAGCGAACCAGTTCGTGCCAGTTTTCTCCCGCGGCGGCTTCGACCCAGGCGTGCTCGTCATCGCTGCATACGATAGCTTTGCCCAGAATACCGTTCCAGAAAACAGTGCCGGGGATATCGCTGGCGAAGAGCACATTACTGCCGCCACCCAGCAGGAAATCGCTGGTGGGATCGAAGGCCGGCATGGCGAGGAGGTCTTCCTCATTTTCCAGCGTTAGCATGAGCCCCGCGCTTGCTTCTACGCCGAACGAGTTAAAGTCCTTTAATGAAGGGTGTCTGGTAACGATCATTCAGAGTCGCGGTTAGCGATGGCCTGTAAGCATTCGTTCAGTAATTCCGGGCCACGATAGACCATTCCTGTGTAGAACTGCACCAGGTCCGCGCCGCGATCAAGCTTGTCAACTGCGTCCTGTCCAGTGGTAATGCCGCCGACACCGATCAGGGCAACTTCCGGCGGCAACAAAGTTCGCAATTCAGCCAGTACCCGGTCGGCCTTTTCTTTCAGGGGTGCGCCCGAGAGACCACCGGCTTCTGCGCCATGCTCCATCTCGCTGACAGCTTCGCGATCCAGCGTGGTATTGGTTGCAATAACCGCATCCATACCATGACGTGCAATGACTTCCGCAATGACCTCCAGGGCGCCGTCTTCCTGGTCCGGGGCAACTTTAACGGCAATAGGCACGCGACGGTCATGCGTGTCAGCCAGTTCAGTGCGGCGCTTGCTGATGCTGTCGAGCAGGCCATCCAGTTCTTTCCCACCCTGCAGGTCACGCAGATTCGCTGTGTTGGGGGAAGAAATGTTAACTGTGATGTAGTCGGCGTAAGGATAGACCTTGTCCAGGCAGTGCAGGTAGTCGTCTGCAGCATTCTCAATCGGTGTGTCGAAATTCTTGCCGATATTGATGCCCAGGATGCCTTTGAAAGAGTGTTTCTTAACCCTGCGTACCAGGTGATCCACGCCCTTGTTGTTAAATCCAAGCCGGTTGATCATGGCTTGTGCCTGTGTCAGGCGGAATACCCGCGGTTTGGGATTGCCCGGTTGCGGTCGCGGTGTCACCGTGCCAATTTCCACGAAACCGAAACCAAGGCTGCCCAGCGCCTCGAAACAATCGCCATTCTTATCCAGCCCGGGGGCTACACCCACCGGGTTAGGAAATTCCAGTCCCATGCAGGTGACCGGCTGACTGCTTTCTTTACACATCAGCCGGGTAGCGCCGAGCCGGTGGCCCAGTCGCAGGCTTTCCAGGGTCAGCTCATGCGCTGTCTCCGGGTCGGTTGCGAACAGGGCCTTGCGGACCAGGTCATAGAACATGTGGGTGTCCTGTTGTCGGGTCAGAGGTCAAACTTGATTCCCTGGGCCAGAGGCAGATCCTTGCCCCAGTTGATGGTATTGGTCTGCCGGCGCATATAAACCTTCCAGGCATCCGAACCGGATTCGCGGCCGCCACCGGTCTCTTTTTCACCACCAAAAGCACCACCGATTTCCGCGCCGGAAGTTCCAATGTTGACATTGGCAATACCGCAGTCAGAACCAGCAGCCGAGAGGAATAATTCTGAACTTCTTACGTTAGAAGTGAATATCGCCGAAGACAAACCCTGGGGAACGTCGTTGTTCATACGCAGGGCATCTTCGATATCTGAAAACGGAATGATGTACAGGATGGGAACGAATGTTTCCGTCTGCACGATTTCCCATTCGTTTTCAGCCACCACAATGGTGGGCTCCACATAGAATCCTGAGCGGTCGATCCGCGATCCGCCGGTCAGGACCTCTCCGCCAACGGCCTGGACCGCTACAATTGCCTTCTCGAAATCCTGAACCGCAGACTCGTCTACCAATGGGCCCATCAGTGTGTTCGGGTCCAGTGCCTCGCCAATGCGAACCTGTTGGTAAGCGCTGACCAGCATACCGGTCACCTGTTCAAGTATGGAGTCGTGCACGAACAGGCGGCGGGTGGATGTGCAACGCTGGCCAGCCGTTCCTACCGCACCGAAAACGATGCCGGGAATGGCTATCTTCAGATCGGCGGTCTGGTCCAGGATAATGGCATTGTTGCCGCCCAGTTCCAGCAGGCTGCGGCCGAACCGTTCGGCAACGCGCGTTCCAACCCGTCGGCCGACCCAGGTAGAACCTGTGAATGACACCAGTTTCACGCGCTCGTCATCGACAAAACGGTTTGCCAGGTCGTGCCCGCTTGCCATGAAGCTCAGGAAGATCGGCGGGAAGCCGGCATCTTTGAGTGCTTCGTTGCAAATGTTCTGAACCGCGGTGCAGCACAGGGGGCATTTTGACGAGGGCTTCCAGATTGTGACGTTGCCACAGATAGCCGCAAGAAGAGCGTTCCAGGCCCAGACCGCGACCGGAAAGTTGAACGACGTGATGACGCCCACGATGCCCAGCGGATGCCATTGTTCATACATGCGATGCTGCGGCCTTTCCGAATGCATGGTTAGCCCGTACAACATGCGTGACTGTCCCAGTGCAAAGTCCCCGATATCGATCATTTCCTGAACTTCACCATCACCTTCGGCCTTGATTTTGCCCATCTCGAGGCTAACCAGACTGCCGAGTGCATCCTTGTTTTTACGCAAAGCTTCTGTGCACAAACGGACTGCTTCCCCACGCTGGGGGGCAGGAACGCGACGCCATGCTTCGAAGGCCGACTGGGCCGTGTCCATGACGCGCTCATAATCTGCTTCCGACGCGCCGTAGATGCTGGCGATCAATTCCCCGTTGGCGGGATTGAACGATTCGATGAGTCCGGCGTCTTTAGTTGATGACCATTCGTTGTTGCCGAAATAGGCGCCGGGATTGAAGGCTTCAATTCCTAGTGTTTTCAGAAAATCCATGATGTTTTTCTACCTGCTATTTTGATCGGTGAGAATTCTGGGGGTTAATCGATCCATTATCGCATCGAGCCTGCAATGTTGCATCCTTCTGGGCAGGTAAAAAGAAATGCTGTGATTAACGGAACTCCAGCGAACAGGCCGTGTCATATCGGTCAGTGGCAACGATGACCATGATATGCTCAGCAAAGGAGCCGACACGTATGACGGCCGTACACAAATTGAAAGCCGTTCAGACTGTGCGTGAGCCGGATTTTCCGGTTCAGCAAGCGGACAGACGGCCAGATAAGAAAGAGGCAGAGCGTGCACGCATGAGCGAAGCACAGGTTGATCAATTGTTGGTAGAGCGGGTGCAAAAGGGCGACAAAAAGGCCTTTGACCTGCTCATCAGCAAATACCAGCACCGAATCATCAGCCTGGTGGGCCGCTATGTGTCCGACCATGCCGAAGCCCTTGACGTTTCGCAGGAAGCATTTATTAAGGCGTACCGCGCAATCGACCGTTTTCGCGGCGACAGCGCGTTTTACACCTGGCTTTACCGTATTGCCATTAACACGGCAAAAAATTGGCTGGTTGCCAGGAAGCGGCGGCCGCCGGCGTCAGACATTGATGCCGCTGATGCTGAACAGTACAACATGGACAGCCGGCTGAAGGAACAGGGTACTCCGGAAAATGAAATGATGCGGGAGGAGATCAGAAAAACGGTCTACGACACCATCGCCGAGTTACCTGACGACTTACGGACCGCCATCATGCTGCGGGAAATGGAAGGCATGAGCTACGACGATATTGCAACAACGATGGATTGCCCAATAGGCACAGTCCGTTCCCGGATTTTTCGGGCCCGGGAAGCTATCGACGAAAAACTGAAGCCCCTTGTAGATGGGGCATAAGATCAACTATTTAGCGGAATGACAATGAGTAAAGAAACTCGTGAACACCTTTCAGCCCTGGTAGACGGTGAAATCAGCCGGGAAACCAGCCGATTCCTGGTCAGGCGCCTTGGTACTGACAGTGAGCTACGCGCCACCTGGACCCGCTACCACCTGGTTCGGGATTGCCTGAGGCACCAGGACGGTTCTATTGCCGGGGACGATTTGTGTGCCCGGATTAACCGGGAACTGGAGAACGAACAGACAATCACTTCATCGCCGGTGCTTCCATCCCGGTGGTTAAAGCCGGTGGCTGGAATGGCCATCGCGGCTTCGGTCGCGCTGATGGCTGTGTTTGCCGTCGGTCCCGGACTGCCGGGCGGGGCGCAACCGGCCAGCGAACTGGCTGGCGGACTTGCCGGTGATGGGCAGCCTGAGCCCTTTGTCAGTCCACCAAGCCTCGGGCCCGTGCCGCAATCAAACCTCGCAAGTATTGGCGGTGCAAACCCCCGGGACGTCAAGATGAACTCCTACCTGATGCGCCACTACCAGGCTAGCGACGCGGCCGGGGGCAGGACTTTTATTGCCCTGGTGCCTATGGTCGTTACCAGCTCAAATACGCCGGCTGCCGACAACGGCAAGGGCGAAGAAGAAAACGCCGAAAATATTAAGGATATTGAATCAGAGCTGAAATGAGGTACATAGCTGCAAGCCTGCTGCTGGTGGCCGCGATATTGGCTTCAGGTGGTGAGGCAAATGCCTCGAAAACGGACGAGCCGCGACAGCTGCTCGAACGTATGACGGCTGCTATGAGCCAGATGAGTTACCAGGGGACATTTGTTTATCTCCAGGCTGATCGAGTCGAAACCATACGAATCACACACGTTTCCGATGAGAAAGGTGTACGCGAACGACTGGTTGCCCTCTCCGGACCAGCATGGGAGGTTATGCGAGATCCCAGCGGAGTTCGCTGGGTATTGGCCGATGACCAGTCCGTATTTGAAGATGCCGCGTTCGATCGGCCGTTTTTTCCGGAACTCCCTTTTGATCAATACGATCAGGCTGAAATTTCCTATACCCTGGCGGTGGGTGATCAGGAGAGGATTGCCGGATACAAGGCCACAAACCTCAGAGTATTGCCGCGCGACAACTACCGTTATGGCTACTCACTTTGGCTGGAAAAACACTCCGGTCTGCTGTTGAAATGGGAATTAATTGATAGCGATCAGCAACCGCTGGCAACGTTGATGTTCACTGACGTAAGGCTTGGTTCAGAAGTGGATGTTGATGAGCTGAAACCTGCCAGCCGGTTAAAAAAATTCAAGACGGTCGAGTCGGTACTTCCGACCGGGCGTGTGCAATTGCAGACGTCGCCGAAATGGAAACCTGACCGCTTGCCGCCTGGCTTCCGTCTAACGGCACATCGCTATATCGCTGAGTCCGCGGACGAGGTGTACGAGCACCTGGTCTACAGTGATGGCCTTGCGAGTGTTTCGCTCTACGTGGAAAGTGAAGCGACGGGAGGCGACTCGTCCCCAAGAACCAAGAAGCTTGGAACAACACACGCTTATTCAAAAGTGAACGGCGGCATGATGATCACGGTAGTCGGGGATGTGCCAAAAATAACAGTCGAGTCAATTGGCAGTGCGGTGAACATTGATTAACGCCAGTCTGCTCCTCATAACTGAATGATTGAACAGCAAGGAAAAGTCGTCGGCGTAACCGGTGACATCGCTTGCATTCGTCTTGGCGGTAGTCAGGGCTGTCCGGCATGTGATGCTGGAAGAGGTTGTGGCGCGGGTCTGTTTGGCCGTTTGCTAAAAAACAGGCCGGTAGATCTGGAGTTGAATAATCGGCACGATGCCCGCCCAGGGCAAGCAGTAATGGTGGGAATTCCTGAAGCACTATTTATCAGGCTCGTTGCCCGCTTGTACCTTTACCCCTTACTGGGGGGGCTTGCCGGAGCCGGAATCGGCCACTATCTATCGTTGATGATGGGTTTGGGCCCGGCAGGTTTGGATGTTGCCGCTTTGGGTTGCGGAATCTTATCCGGAGCGACGGTTGTCATCTGGAACAGAACACGTTTTAGGGAATTTCCCGGGACGGCCATTGTCCACCTGTTACGAATAGTCGAAATTCAGAAAGCGGAATACACCAAATGAGGAATATGATGTGACGAATAGATTGATTTTCAGTGCTTTTGCAGTGCTCCTGTTGCTGACAGCCGACCCTGTAGTTGCCAAGGTTACCGGTCTGCCCGATTTCACGGATCTGGTTGAAGAAACGGGTCCGGCTGTTGTCAATATTCAAGTGACTCAGTTTGGCGAGCGCGCTCAAGGTCGTGCTGACGGAATGGAGAGTCCATATAGCCAGCAGGACCAGCAGGAAATCCCGGAGTTCTTCCGTCGCTTCTTCGATCAGCCCGGGACTCCGCAGAACGGCAGGCCGGATCGGCGAGGAGCAGGTTCAGGTTTCATATTCGAATCAGATGGTTACATCATTACCAACCACCACGTTATCGACGGGGCAGATCAGATCATTGTTCGAATGGCCGATCGGCGTGAATTCGAAGCTGAACTGATCGGCTCTGATCCCTTGAGTGACATTGCGTTACTGAAAATCGATGCCGTGAATTTACCCACACTGAAATTGGGTGATAGCAAGGCCCTGCGAGCCGGTGAATGGGTCGTGGCCATTGGCTCGCCATTCAATTTTGACCAGTCCGTTACGGCGGGTATTGTCAGCGCCAAGGGCCGCAGCACGAATCAGCAGCAGTATGTCCCGTTCATCCAGACTGACGTCGCCATTAACCGGGGTAACTCCGGAGGACCATTGATCAATATGGACGGCGAAGTTGTCGGAATCAACTCGTGGATCCTCAGTTCCGGTGGCGGCTACATGGGGCTCTCTTTTTCAATCCCGATTGAGAACGCGAGCGGCGCTGTCAAACAGCTTCGCGAGCATGGAAAAGTCTCTCGCGGCCTGCTCGGCGTTCAGGTTGGGGCGGTCAACCGGGAGATGGCTGAAGCTTTTGGTCTGGAAAGACCTGTTGGCGCATTGGTCAACGACGTTAATGTAGGCAGCGCAGCGGATCGCGCCGGAATCGAGCCGGGGGATGTGATATTGGCATTCAATGACGAATCCATTGAATCATCAGGCGACTTGCCGCCATTGGTGGGTATCAACCCGCCTGGCACCGAGGCCGAGGTGTTGATTAGCCGTAATGGCAAGGAAAAAACCTTTGTCGTTACGCTGGATGCGCTGGAATCTGATGATGAAGGTAACCTGACTACCTCCAGTTCGGGTAGCAGCCAGAGTAATGCGCTCGGCATCGAGGTTGAACCGATCAATGAAAGTCGCCGGCGCGCCCTGGGTGATCCTGACGGTGGAGTGATCGTTTCTCATATCGAAAGTGATGGGGCTTTTCGTGCCGGCCTGCGGACCGGTGATGTGATCCTGACCATCAACAACGAGAGCGTGGCAGATGTAGAGTCATTTGGTCAGATAACTGAATCCCTTCCGGAGGACAAGGCAGTGGCGCTACGCGTCATGCGTGAGGGCGTAACCCGTTACATCGCTTATTCGCCATCGGTTGAAGATTAAGCATGCCTAGTTAAGTTATAATAGGCAGTTGCGAAACAGGGCCATTCGTTTCACTGGAAGCGAATGGCCCTTTGATTTGAGCCAAAGGTAAGTAGGCACCCGCTTAATGGACCAGAACCATATTCGAAATTTTTCGATCATCGCGCACGTGGATCACGGCAAGTCGACGCTGGCTGACCGTTTTATCCAGAATTGCGGCGGCCTGACCGAGCGCGAAATGGAAAACCAGGTGCTCGACTCAATGGATATTGAGCGTGAACGCGGAATTACCATCAAGGCACAAAGCGTGACGCTTGATTACGAGGCGCTCAACGGCGAAACGTACAAGCTCAATTTTATCGATACTCCAGGGCACGTTGATTTTTCTTACGAAGTGTCCCGCTCGCTGGCAGCCTGTGAAGGCGCTTTGCTGGTTGTCGATGCGGCCCAGGGTGTCGAAGCCCAGAGCGTGGCCAATTGCTATACAGCTGTCGAGCTGGGCCTGGAGGTGATTCCGGTTCTCAACAAGATTGACCTGCCCTCGGCTGAGCCGGATCGAGTCAAGCAGGAAATCGAGGACATTATCGGGATCCAGGCGTCTGATGCCCTTTGTGTCAGCGCCAAGACGGGTGCGGGTATCGTCGAAATACTGGAAGTCCTTTGTCATGGTATTCCCAGTCCGACGGGTGATCCTGACGCCCCTTTCAAGGCATTGATAATCGACTCCTGGTTCGACAATTACCTCGGGATCGTTTCTTTGGTCCGCGTGGTCGACGGATCGATCTCGAAAGGGCAGAAAATCAAGATTATGTCTAGCGGCAACCAGCACCAGGCGGAGCAGGTTGGCGTATTTACCCCGAAACGTGATGTCCGGGCTTCAATCAGTGCGGGTGAGGTGGGTTTCCTGGTCGCTGGCATCAAAGAGGTGCACGGTGCTCCGGTGGGAGACACCATCACGTTGGCCAAGGACGGGGCAACTTCTCCTCTGCCCGGATTTGAAACCATGCAGCCGAGAGTATTTGCCGGCTTGTTTCCGACCGATGCAGAGGATTATCCTGATTTGCGCGAGGCGCTTGACCGTCTCCAGTTAAACGATGCGGCCCTGCAATTTGAACCGGAAACCTCGGAAGCGCTCGGCTTTGGGTTTCGATGCGGTTTTCTCGGTTTGCTGCATATGGACATCGTGCAGGAGCGACTTGAGCGCGAGTACAATGTTGACCTGATCACGACCGCGCCGACTGTTATTTACGAGATTGAACTTAACAGTGGTGAGATCATTACTCTTGAAAACCCAGCCAAGTTACCACAAGCGGGCAAAGTTGCAGAGATACGCGAGCCAATCATTGAGGCCAACATCCTGGTGCCACAGGACTATGTGGGTTCCGTGATTGGTTTGTGCGAAGAGAAGCGCGGTGCCCAGAAGGGAATTAGCTACCTGGGTGGTCAGGTTTCGATCAATTACGAATTGCCCCTTTCCGAGGTCGTGCTGGATTTCTTTGACCGCCTCAAGTCAGTCAGCCGGGGTTATGCCTCTTTTGATTACCACTTCCTGCGCTTCCAGGAAGGCCCGTTTGTCCGCATTGACGTGCTGATCAACGGCGAGAGGGTCGATGCACTTTCGCTGATTGTGCACAGAGAACAGGCACAGAGGCGGGGACGGGACCTGGCGGTGACAATGAAAGACCTGATTCCACGCCAGATGTTTGACGTGGCTATTCAATCCGCAATTGGCTCCCAGGTCATTGCCCGAACGACCGTAAAGGCTTTGCGGAAGAATGTAACCGCCAAGTGTTACGGCGGTGATGCGAGCAGGAAGCGGAAATTGCTGGAAAAACAAAAAGCCGGTAAGAAGAGAATGAAACAGGTAGGGCGGGTGGAAATTCCCCAGGAAGCATTTCTGGCCGTGCTGCAACAAGACAACAAGCGATAAGGTAGCAGAATGAAACCCGATTTTTCGTTATTACTGGTAATGCTCACAGCGCTGACGGGGCTGATCTGGCTGGTGGACAGCTTGTTGTTCAGGCGAAGAAGGATGGACCGGGCCGTGCAAAGAAGTACCGCGCCCCCCAGGGAGCCCGTACTGATCGAGTATTCACGGTCGCTGTTTCCTGTGCTGCTCATTGTGCTGCTATTCCGTTCTTTTCTATTCGAACCGTTCAAGATTCCGTCGGGCTCGATGATCCCAACTTTGCTGGTGGGTGATTTCATCGTGGTGAACAAGTTCGCCTATGGTCTCCGGTTGCCGGTGGCGCATACCAAGATTGTGCCGCTTGGTGAACCGAACCGTGGAGACGTCGTGGTATTCCGTTTTCCGGTTGATCCCAAGGTGAACTTCATCAAGCGATTGGTGGGGCTGCCGGGCGACACTATTACCTACCGGGACAAGCAATTGTTCATCAACGGGGATCAGGTTTCCACCACGGTACAGGGTCACTATGGCAGCAGTGAAGTGAAATGCGACACGCCGCGTCAGGACGCCGTCCGAATGACTGAAATGCTAGGCGATGTCAGCCATGATATTTTGATTCACACCGGTTCAGGTAGCCGTGACGGCCAGTGGACCGTGCCGGCAGGCCACTATTTTGTTATGGGTGACAACCGTGATCGCAGCAACGACAGCCGGGAATGGGGCTTTGTGCCTGATGAAAATATGATGGGTCGCGCGGTTGGAATCTGGTTGAATTTTGACTATAAAAAAGGCTGTGGGGACCTTTCACGTGTCGGTAACGCTATCAAATAAACAGCAAACGGGTTTTTCCGAAAGGGCTTTAGGCGCTATAGTATCCGCAACCACTCAACAAGGAAGCAGGGGAATAGAAATGAATATTCGCAGAGAAAGTGGCTTGACACTCATCGGATTTCTGATCGTGCTGGTGATGGTCCTGTTTTTTGTGTATGCGGGAATGCGCGTCGTTCCGATGTACCTGGAGTACCACGCGTTCGGTAACGCGCTGCAAACGCTGAAGGATGATCCTAAATCTAAATCAATGCCTCCCCAGAAGATCAAGCAAAGAATTCAGACAAGCCTGTGGGCCAGCTATGCCAACGACAACATCAAGAAGGAGCATATGCACATTTCCAAGAAGAGTGATGGCATAAACATACGGGTAACCTACGAGGTCAGAAAACCCTTCCTGGGTAATATTTCCCTCGTCGGCAGTTTTGAAAAGAGTGTTGTCCTGAGCAAGTAATGATGAAAGATACTGTGGCCGGAATCGATTACCGGTTCACTGATAAAGCGTTGTTGCAAAAAGCACTGACTCATCGAAGTATGGGTTCCAGTAACAATGAGCGCCTCGAGTTCCTGGGTGACAGTGTTTTGAACCTCGTTGTATCCTCCCGACTGTTTGAGCGTTATCCGGACGCCCAGGAAGGGGACTTGAGCAGGATGCGCGCCCGCCTTGTCAGGGGGGTGAGCCTTGGGGAAATCGCGGCAGGGATTAAGCTGGGCAAGCAAATCAGCCTCGGTGAGGGTGAATTGAAGTCTGGTGGATTCCGCCGGC
>CAYUBS010000065.1:0-12476 GCA_964443145.1 uncultured Wenzhouxiangellaceae bacterium
GTGCGCCCGCAGGGCAGAAACCAGGATGGTTTCTGACAATCCCTCGTCAGCAATAAGCCAACGGCCTTCCTTTCAAAGGGTGTTGTAACTGCGCTAAATAGAAATTCCAAGCGCTTTTGCCACTCCAGCACCATAAGCAGCATCGGCCTTCAGACAGTTATCAATATGGCGCTTCTGTACTTCAATTGAAGCGTCTCCTATTGAGCCGGCCGTATTATCAAACAACACCTGTTGTTGCTCAGGACTTATCAATCGAAACAAATTGCCCGGCTGGGTGTAATAGTCTTCGTCTTCACGGTGATCCCAGTGGGCCGCAGCTCCCGATAATGCAAGAGCAGGTTCATCATGTTCCGCTTGTTCCTGCCACTCGCCGTAGCTGTTGGGCTCATAACCAATGGTGCTGCCAAAGTTACCATCAACGCGCATAGCCCCATCACGGTGATAGCTATGCACAGGACAACGGGCAGCATTCACTGGGATGTGCTGGTGATTGACGCCCAGACGGTAGCGCTGGGCATCTCCGTATGAAAACAGTCGACCCTGTAACATTTTGTCTGGCGAGAAGCCGATTCCTGGAACGACATTACCCGGGTTGAATGCCAGTTGCTCAACCTCGGCAAAATAATTTTCCGGGTTTCTGTTTAACTCCATAACGCCCACTTCAATCAGCGGGTAATCACCATGGGGCCAGACCCTGGTCAGGTCGAAGGGGTTGAAGGGGGAATTTTCAGCCTGCTCTTCGCTCATGACCTGAATTTTCAGTACCCAGGAAGGATTGTTGCCTTTTTCTATTGCGTCATATAGATCAGCCTGGTGACTTTCCCGGTCTTTACCAATCGCCACTTCTGCCTGGCTATCTGTCAAATTTTCAATACCCTGGTTGGATACAAAGTGAAACTTCACCCACACTCGTTCGTTGTCGGCATTGATCATGCTGAATGTATGACTGCCAAATCCATGCATATGCCTGTAGGTTGCTGGAATTCCCCTGTCACTCATCACGATGGTAATTTGATGCAGTGCCTCAGGTAGTGAAGTCCAGAAATCCCAGTTGTTTTGTGCACTGCGCATGTTTGTGCGTGGGTCACGTTTTACCGCATGATTCAAGTCGGGGAATTTGAGTGGATCACGTAAAAAGAAAACCGGGGTGTTGTTGCCCACCATGTCCCAATTTCCTTCATCTGTATAAAACTTAACGGCAAACCCACGAATATCACGCTCCGCATCGGCTGCACCCCTTTCGCCTGCAACGGTAGAAAACCTTGTGACTAATTCCGTTTGTTTGCCAATCTCTGAGAAGACTTTCGCTTTGGAATACTGGGTGATGTCATGGGTGACGGTAAAGGTCCCATAAGCGGCGGAACCTTTTGCATGCATGCGGCGCTCAGGAATCACCTCCCGGTCAAAGTGGGCCAGTTTTTCAAGAAACCACACATCCTGTAACAACTGAGGCCCACGTGGGCCGGCGGTCAAAACATTCTGATTGTCTGCTACGGGGCAACCTGCCGCTGTTGTGAGTTTCTTTTCCATCTTCTTTTCCTCATTTGTTAAACCAGTAGTTGAATTCTAATGGGATCAACAGCATTAATGAAATATATTGTTATTATATGACTGATAGGCAATGCCTATTGAGACTTTCGGGGCGGGATGTACGAAGTAATATCACTATCGTGCGATAATCAGGATCCAAAGGCGGTGCTGTCTTCTGATAGCGGGGAGCTTTTGTTTATTTCACAAATAACGAGGATTTGTAATGTCCAAGAAAGAAGAGATCGCTGCGCTACGTAAAGAGATCAAGAAAAAAGAACGTGATCTCTACCGGGCAAACAAAGAAACGAATAATTGGAATACGGGAAGGCACAGGCCGCCTTCCAATGTCGGGATGACGAATCTGTTCGTTGAAACGTCGAAAAAAGAAATCGCAGACCTAAACCTGCAGCTGGCTGAGCTGAAGAAAGGGGAGTAACCAGGCAGTTCAGTACCTGGATTAGTCCAGCAGACTAAGATCTCTTACAGCCCCTTTATCTGCGCTGGTCACCATCTTTGCGTAGACCTTCAGTGATGCACTGACTTTCCGCGGCCGCTCGTTAACGGGTTGCCAGGCCTTGTCACCGGAAGCATCCATATCAGCGCGCCTCTGAACCAGGGTGGCCTCGTCCAGCGCCACGTTGATACTGCGCTCGGGGATGTTGATCTCGATGATATCGCCGTGCTGAACCAGCCCAATGGCTCCACCGGCGCCCGCTTCGGGTGACACGTGTCCGATGGAAAGCCCCGATGTGCCACCGGAGAATCGACCATCGGTCAGCAGCGCACAGGCTTTACCCAGGCCCATGGATTTGAGATAGGAGGTTGGGTACAACATTTCCTGCATGCCCGGACCGCCGCGGGGTCCTTCATAACGGATGATGACCACTTCGCCGGCAACGACCCGTTTTTTCAGGATGGCCTCAACAGCACCTTCCTGGCTTTCGCAGATGTGTGCCGGGCCTGAGAACACGTGATTGCTTTCATCGACGCCACTGGTTTTCACAACACAGCCATCTTCAGCGATATTGCCAAACAGCACTGCAAGGCCCCCTTCCAAGGAGTAGGCGTGTTCCAGAGAACGGATACACCCGGCTTCCCGGTCGTCATCCAGTGATGGCCAGCGCGTGGCCTGGCTGAAAGCTTCCTGCGTAGGGATTCCGGCAGGTCCGGCAGAAAACAGTTTGCGGGTATTTGCATCATCACTGGCCACAATATCCCACTGCGCAAGCGCATCTGCCATAGAGGAACTGTGGACGGTGGGGCACTGGACATGTAACAGGCCCGCACGGTCCAGTTCACCAAGAATCCCCATGACGCCACCTGCACGGTGCACATCTTCCATATGGTATTTCGGCGTATTGGGGGCCACCTTGCACAACTGGGGTACCCTGCGCGACAGGCGGTCGATGTCCGCCAGCGTGAAGTCGATTTCAGCTTCCTGGGCGGCGGCCAGAAGGTGCAGGATGGTATTGGTCGACCCGCCCATCGCGATGTCCAGGCACATGGCATTTTCGAAGGCCTGGAAGCTACCGACATTGCGGGGCAATACGGATTCATCGTCTTCTTTGTAATAGCGGTGGCAAAGCTCAACGATCAGGTGACCGGCACGCTCGAATAGCTGCCTGCGATCAGCGTGCGTTGCCAGCGTGGAGCCGTTACCCGGCAGACTCAGCCCCAGCGCTTCGGTCAGGCAATTCATCGAATTAGCTGTAAACATGCCCGAGCAGGAGCCACAGGTGGGGCAGGCGGAGCGCTCGTATTCCTGCACCATCTCATCAGATGCACTGTCATCAGCAGCAATGACCATGGCATCAACCAGGTCCAGTTTGTGCTCAGACAGCTTGGTTTTGCCGGCTTCCATCGGGCCCCCGGAAACGAATACCGCAGGGATATTCAGTCGCATGGCTGCATTGAGCATTCCCGGCGTGATCTTGTCGCAGTTTGAAATGCAAACCATGGCATCGGCGCAGTGTGCATTGACCATGTACTCGACCGAGTCTGAGATCAGATCGCGCGAAGGCAGGCTGTAGAGCATGCCGTCGTGGCCCATTGCGATCCCATCGTCAACAGCGATGGTGTTGAACTCCTTGGCAACCCCTCCGGCGGCTTCGATCTCGCGTGCCACCAACTGGCCCATGTCCTTCAGGTGCACATGCCCCGGCACAAACTGCGTAAATGAATTGACCACGGCAATGATCGGCTTTTGAAAATCGCCGTCTTTCATTCCGGTTGCGCGCCACAACGCGCGGGCGCCGGCCATATTGCGGCCGAAGGTCGATGTTTTTGAGCGGTAATCGGGCATGTTTGTTGAACCTTGAAACAATGATGCGACAAGCATAATGGAAAAGATGTCGAGTAGTAATCAGATCACCCATTTAGAGCATCTCTTGTGTCGGAAGTAACATATTCGTTTCGCGAGAATTACGATATGCTAAGAGATTGATTTCAATCAAAGTCGGCAGCCTCGGCGCGACCCTTAATGTCTGGAGTATCCATGAAACCCCGCATCATTCTTATCGTCAGTTTCCTCCTTTTAATCATCAGCCCATTTGCATGGGCCGAAGTAATCCGATCTGAAGCCAACAATGGCAACATCGTTATGGAGGACGTCCCTCCGATTCCTCCGGAGGTTATCTCGGACCTGAACCGTTACCAGAACGTCCGCTCTGCAGGCTTTCAGGGTTGGACCAAAGAGGGTGATGGCATATTTGTCACCACGCGCTTTGGTGACGTCAGCCAGATTCATCACGTGGGCCACCCCGGTGGGGCACGCACGCAGCTGACGTTTTTCGATGAACCCACAGGGGGCGTTTCGCGCCAGCCCGAGGGTTCAAAAATGATTTTCACCATGGATGCCGGTGGTAGTGAGTTTGCACAGGTTTTCCTGCTGGATCCTGCAGGCTCGGATGACGCACAGATGCTTACCGATGGTGAGTCCCGCAACGGCGCGGTTGTCTGGGACCGGCGCGGGCAGTGGATTGCTTATCAGAGTACCCGCCGCAATGGTGCTTCCAACGATGTATGGATGATGGACGTTAATAATCCGGAGACGGCGAAAATCGTGCTGGAATCACCGGATGGCACCTGGTGGGGACCGGCGGACTTTTCACCCAACAACGAGAGGCTGCTAATTACCAACTACGTGGGAAATGCCGACTCCCGTATTCACCTGCTGGATTTGAAAACCGGTGAGATGCGAATGGTTGCTGGCGACCCGCAAAATCCGGGCGCTAACTTTCCTTTTTCCTTTGACCGTGAAGGCACCGGTTTTTTCTACATCACAGACGTCAATGGCGAATTCCAGCAGCTAGCCTGGAAATCACTGGAAGAAGACGCAGAGCCGGTCTTCATTACAGCAGACATACCCTGGCATATTGAGGGTGGAGCGATCAGCGATGATCGGACACGTGGCGCTTTCAGCGTGAATAACAATGGTTTTTCGCAGCTTTATCTGATGGACATGGCCAGCCATAAATACAAAGTGGTAGATTCCATTCCTACTGGCCTGGTCGGTGGTATGGAATTCAGCCCGGACGGTGGCCAACTGGCTATGACGCTGAATACTTCTCAGACACCCAGCGATTCTTTCGTGTTGGATCTCGGTAAAGGTGCACTAGAGTACGGGGAGTTGACCCGCTGGACTTACAGTGAGTTGGGCCGGCTGGATACTGACACATTTATCCTGCCTGAGCTGGTCAAGTTTCCCACTTTTGATAGCGGATCCGGCGGGCCGGAGTCTATTCCCGCCTGGCTTTACAAGCCGGAAGGTGCAGGTCCGCATCCCGTCATCATATCCATCCATGGAGGTCCTGAGAGCCAGTCAAGGCCTGGCTTCAGCAGCACCTACCAGATGTGGCTGCAAAAACTGGGTGCAGCCGTGATTCAGCCCAACGTGCGTGGTTCCAACGGTTACGGTAAGCACTACATGTCGCTGGACAATGGCTTCAAGCGCGAGGATTCGGTAAAAGACATCGGGGCCTTGCTGGACTGGATAGCCACCCAGCCTGACCTGGACGAAAACAGGGTGGCGGTTTTTGGCGGCAGCTACGGGGGTTACATGGTTCTGGCCAGCGCAGTGCACTACAGCGACCGTCTTAAGGCAGCAGTAGATATCGTCGGAATCAGCAACTTTGTCACCTTCCTGGAAAACACCCAGGACTACCGCCGTGACTTACGCCGTGCCGAATACGGTGATGAGCGCGACCCGGCCATGCGGGCTCACCTGGAGACCATCAGCCCACTCAACAGCGTGGAGAAGATTGGTGTCCCGATGTTCGTCGTGCAAGGCCAGAATGACCCCCGCGTTCCGGTGACAGAGGCGGAGCAAATCGTAGTTGCTCTGCGCGAACAGGGGCAGCCGGTCTGGTATATGAATGCCCTGAACGAAGGTCACGGCTACCGTAAGAAAGAGAACAGGGATATCTATGGGCAGGCCACCATGATGTTCCTGCAGCAATACCTGGTGGGTGAGACACCCTGACAGAAAATTGAGGTTGGTTTAATGGCAAGGCTGCCCGAAGCAGGCAGCCTTTGCCAATATCAGCAAGCGGAAGTCCGCTCCCCGCGGCCCGACCAGGGAAACCCCCAGCGGGCAACCATCATGCGAGGCCAGCGGCAGGCTCACTTGCGGTAGGCCGGCCAGTCCCGCGGCACAAAGCAACGCCAGGGCGTTCGAGCGGAACTGTTCCAATTCCTCGCCCCTGGAGTTTTTGAGCAATGCAATGGATGGTGAGCTTGGGATACACAAGACGCCGTCCTGCCCGAGCAGTTCATCGAGATGACGGATCACCCGGGCCCGTGTTTCCTGTGCCTGTGGCAACAATTCGGAATCAATGGATGCAGCCCATTCAAAGCGCTCATGGATTTCGGGTCCGAATACAGGTTGATTGCCTCGTATCCACCCGCCGTGGCTTTGCCAGACTTCCGCGCCTTGAAGCAATCGGAAACTATTCATCCATTCTTCTTCCTGGCCGCCGTAGAGATTTACTTCGTGGGCAGGCCCCAGTTCTTTGGCTATTGTCCCGATGGCAGCATCCACCTCCGGGTGTGCCTTATCGGAAACAAGCACCAGGGCATCCATTGCGACCAGCAGGCGGGGAGGCCGTTCATCGGTGGTCCCATTGTCAAGCAGCACATGGCCTACACGCTCCAGGATGTCAGCATCGCGCGCGAACCAGCCTACTGTGTCAAAACTGGGGGCGAGCGGGACCACGTGGTCGTTCGGAACACTTCCATGGGTTGGGCGGAATCCGAATATGCCGCAATTGCTGGCTGGCAGACGAACTGAGCCACCGGTATCGGTGCCCAGGGCAAAGTCGACCAGGCCGCCGGCCGTAGCTGATGCCGACCCACTGGAGGAGCCGCCCGGGATTCTGTCAGGCGCATTCGGGTTAACCGGTGTGCCGTAGTGATGGTTCTCACCGTTAAGGCTGTAGGTCAGTTCGTCCGTGTGGGTTTTTCCAACCAGGCTGGCGCCTGCGTCCAGCAGTTTTTGCACCGCACTGGCCGTGGCCTGGGCAGGAAGGTGGGTGCGTAGCCAGTCCGGGTTGCCGGCCCCGGTGCGGAATCCCGCGATATCGAATACATCCTTGGCGGCGAAGGTCAGCCCTGAAAGGGGACCGGAATCAGAACCCGTCAGCTGAACATTGCGGTCGTTGCAAAAGGCGCCGAGCTTATCGTGCATACCCGGCTTAGCCGCCACCGCCCAGCAGTGCCAGCAGCAGACCGGCAGCCACGGCTGATCCGATAACGCCAGCCACGTTCGGGCCCATGGCGTGCATCAACAGGAAATTGTTGGGGTTGGCTTGCAGTCCGACGCGGTTGACGACCCGGGCGGCCATGGGCACGGCCGAGACTCCGGCAGCACCGATCAGCGGGTTCACTTTACCGCCGGTCATGCGGTACATGATCTTGCCCATGATCAGGCCGGAGGCGGTACCCACGGAGAAGGCGAATGCGCCCAGCGCCAGGATGCCAAGGGTCTGCACATTGAGGAAGGTATCAGCCTGCAACTTGGAGCCCACGGCAAGGCCCAGGAAGATCGTGACCAGGTTGATCAGTTCGTTCTGGGCGGTCTTGTTCAAGCGCTCTACCACGCCACACTCGCGCAGCAGGTTGCCAAAAGTCAGCATGCCGATCAGGGGCATGGCGGCGGGCAGGAACAATGCGGTTACCAGCAATATCACCAACGGGAACAGGATGCGCTCCAGTTGCGATACCGGGCGTAACTGCTCCATCACGACCTGGCGTTCGGTCTTGGTGGTCAGGGCCCTCATTATGGGGGGCTGGATGATTGGGACCAGCGCCATGTAGGAGTAGGCCGCCACTGCGATCGCGCCGAGCAGTTCCGGCGACAGCCGGGAGGCCAGGAAGATCGCCGTCGGGCCATCCGCGCCGCCGATGATGCCAATCGCTGCTGCGTCCTGCAGCGTGAAATCGAAACCCGGCAGGAAATTAAGCGCCAGCGCACCCATCAGAGTCAGGAAAATACCGAATTGGGCTGCGGCGCCCAGCAACAACATCTTGGGGTTGGCGATCAGGGCGCCAAAATCAGTCAGTGCACCCAGTCCCAGGAAGATGAGCATCGGAAACACGCCGGTTTCGATACCGACATGATAAATGTAGCCCAGCAGCCCCTGGGGTCCGGCCATGTCTGCTACCGGAATGTTGCTTAAGATAGCGCCGAACCCAATCGGCACCAGCAGCAGCGGTTCAAACTTCTTGACGATGGCCAGGTACAGCAACACGCCGCCGATAGCGATCATGAACAACTCGCCAAAACCGAAGTTGGCGAATCCGGTGGTCATCCAAATGGTTTTCAGGGTGGATTCCATGTCCGCTAATCCTGTCGCTTCAAGAGATGTACAGCAAGGGGTCTTTGAGCGCGACGGAGTCACCTTCCTGGACGGCGATCTTCATGATAGTCCCGTCTCGTGATGCTCTGACCTCGGTTTCCATCTTCATGGCCTCCAGGATAAAGAGCACGTCACCCTGTTTGACTTTTTGCCCGGGTTTTACTTTGATCTTGAATATATTGCCCGCCAGTGGTGCAGGAACGAGTTCACCTTCATTGAGGGTTTCAGCATCAGTCGCCTTGGGAGTAACCGCGGTGATGGTACCTGAAGGGGCTACTTCTACATCGAACGACTGGCCATTGACCCGAACGGTATACGCTGCAGGGGAGTTATCTGCCGGAGCCGGGGCACTGCCCGCCGGTGCAGCAGCTTTTTCTGCCGGTGGCGCTCCAGGTGCCGTGGGTTTCGGCTCGAAGGCGTCCGGGTTACCCCGGTTTTTCAGGAATTTCAGGCCAATCTGTGGGAACAGGGCATAGATCAACACGTCATCGATAACGTCCTGGGCCAGCGTGATGCCCTGCAGGGTAGCTTTCTCCTGCAGTTCAAGAGTCAGTCGGTCGACTTCCGGTTCCAGCAGGTCCGCCGGCCGGCAGGTGATGGGCTCGGCGCCATCCAGTACACGGTCCTGCAGTGCCTTGTTAAACGGGGCCAGGGTTGCGCCGTACTCGCCCTTCAACACGCCCGCGGTTTCCTTGGTGATGGAACGATACCGTTCGCCGGTCAGTACATTAATGACGGCCTGGGTACCAACGATTTGCGAAGTAGGGGTCACCAGTGGGATGAAGCCCAGGTCTTCCCGCACACGGGGAATTTCCTCCAAAACCTCGTCCAGTTTGTCAGCCGCGCCCTGTTCCTTGAGTTGGGCTTCCATATTGGTCAGCATTCCGCCGGGTACCTGCGCAACCAGGATGCGCGAATCGATGCCCTTCAGTGAGCCTTCGAATTTCGCATACTTCTTGCGCACATCGCGGAAGTAGGCGGAGATTTCTTCCAGGTCCGTGAGTTTCATTCCCGGGTCGCGATCGGTGTCCTGGAAAATGGCAACCATGGATTCCGTCGGGGAATGTCCGTAGGTCTGGCTCATCGACGAAATGGCCGTGTCGATAATATCCACGCCGGCTTCGGCGGCCTTGAGCAGCGTCGGGCTGCTCATGCCGGTGGTGGCGTGGCAATGCAAGGCGATCGGGATATCGCAGGACTCCTTGAGGCGTGAAACCAGTTCTTCGGCTACATAAGGCTTCAGCAGTCCGGCCATGTCTTTGATGCACAGGGAATGGCAGCCCATGTCTTCGAGGTGCTTGCCCATGTCGACCCACATGTCCAGGGAGTGCACCGGGCTGACCGTGTATGACATGGCGCCCTGGGCATGTCTGTCTACCGCGCGGACCGCGTTGACGGCAGTCTTGAAATTGCGCAGGTCATTCATCGCGTCGAAGATTCGGAAAACGTCCATGCCGTTGACGGCGCAACGCTCGACAAATTTCTCTACCACGTCGTCGGCATAGTGCCGGTAGCCGAGGATATTCTGCGCGCGGAACAGCATCTGGTGACGGGTGTTGGGGATGGCCCGTTTCAGGGTCCGCAAACGTTGCCAGGGATCCTCGCCCAGGTAGCGGATACAGGAATCAAAAGTGGCACCGCCCCAGGTTTCCAGGGACCAGAAGCCCATTTTGTCCAATTTTTCTGCAATGGGCAGCATGTCGTCGATACGCATGCGTGTTGCCAGCAGGGACTGGTGCGCATCGCGCAGTGCCAGTTCGGTGATGCCTAGGTTCTTAGCCATGAGAGGAAAACTCCTGTTATGCCTGGTGGTGATTCAAATGTTCTTGAGCGGGTTTCGGTTTAACGCCGATCCTTACGGTAACGGTGCACGGCGGCGCTGATCGCGGAGACCAGGGTGGGGTCAACCGTTCCGGGTGCCTGTTTGTATGAGGACATCGGCTGTGGCCGCTGTGGTGGTTGCAGCCAGTGAGCCAGTTTTGACATGCCATGGATCATCAACACCATGAGGGCCAGTAACAGGAAGACCGTCAGCATGCCGGTGACGGTGAGTTCCAGGCCGGTCATTAGTTGTTCAAAGTTGGTCATGGGTTGCGTTAATCCTGCACCGGAATAGTGTAATGAAGTGTACCTCAAACCGTATGCTGAGGCTGTTTTGAACCCGCCCGCGGGCTGATCTGAATCACACGATTTTTCGGTCACGATGAAGGCCTTCTTCGTGTATCCTGCGTTGTTCAGGCATGCCCGGTAAAAAGCAGTCGTCCGATGATCAGAGTCCTTTCCCTGAGCGTATTACTGAGCGTGCCGTTGGCACAGGCCACAGAGTCGCTGGAAGACCCGGAAATACTGGCGCCGATCACGGTCACCGCGCAACGGGTGGCCAACCTGCAGCCGGCGAGTACCTATGCAAGCACAGCGACCACATTGCGCTTCGACCCGCAGGTCAACCTGCAGTCCCGTGGCTTGCCGGAGGGCCAGGCGGACGTCACCGTGCGTGGCGGCCTGTTTGAAAACACCGGGTTCCGGATTGGTGCCGTTACGGTTTTTGATCCGCAAACCGGGCACTATTCGGTAGAGCTGCCGCTCGATCCGGGGCTGCTGGGTTATCCGGAATTACTGACCGATTTCGAAAACGGCCTGAACGCATTCAATGCTTCCGTCGCAACCGTTGGGTACGGGTTCAACACGATCCGCCAGGGAGGCAATCTGTCGGCCGGCCTGGGATCAGACAAGCTGGCTTATGGCACGCTAAGAGCAAGTCATTTACATGAGTTGAGCGGAGAAAGGGTGTTGGGCGGCACGATTTCAGCATCGGGGTCGACCGGCGATGGCACCGTGCCCTATGGTGACCATAACTTCAAACGGTTCAGCGGACACCTGCAGTTGAGGGCGCAGGACAGCGAGACCAACCTGTTGCTGGGCTACCACGAGAAGTTCATGGGCTGGCCGGGCATGTACACCGGATTTGCATCGCTTCCTGAAACAGATCACACCAAACTTGGATTGCTGGTTATCGATCATCGATGGTCAGGCGACGGTGGTTGGATGGAAGTGGGCGTCGCCTATCGCTGGCTTAAAGATGACTATGACTTTGACCGTCGTACCATTGAGTCAGGTGTGCCGGGATCGTTCGAACACTCAACCCGTAGCTTTTCGCTTGGCCTGACCGGTCTGCAACAGGCACTGGGGCTGGACTGGCATTTTTCCGGGCAGTTTTCTGCCGACCGGCTGGTCCGCTCCACCGACCTGACCAATGGTGACTTCAATTCACGCTCTTACCTGACCATGAGCCTGGCGCCGGGCCGGGAGTGGGCCGTGGGGCCGGAGTTAACCCTGGCCGCGAGGGCCGGTCTCAGGCTGGATGCCTCCAACCGCGATGAAGATGCGTTGATGCCGCTATTCGCGTTGACGCTGGAGCAGGAAGTAAGCCGCGGGATCAATCGTTTCGGCCTGGAATACTCGCGGGTCTCTCAACTACCGGGTTATACCGCGCTGAATTCTCCGCCGCGCGGCTTGTTTGGTGGCAATCCAAACCTGGGTCGGGAATACGCCAACACGGTGACACTGAGTTTTTCCCATGAGCAAGCAGCCTGGCTGGCACGATTTGCCGCTTTCTACCGGCGCGATGACGACCTGGTGGACTGGACTTATCTCGCCGGGGCGCCCTTTACCCGCCAGGCCAACCCGGTTGATATGAATGTCACCGGCCTGGAAGGCGTGATCTCCTGGCAATCGACCGTGTTGGAGGTCGTGGGCAGCTATGCATGGCTGCACAAAAACGCGAACTATGGCGCGACCCAGGTTGACGCCAGTTACTACGCCCTGAACTTTGCGCGGCACCGATTCACCCTGGCGCTGGTGTATTCGCCCATCGATCAGCTTGAACTCCGGCTGGACAACGAATACCGGATGCAGAAGGATAATGCGCTACGGACCAGCGGCAATAATGCTTACAACGCTTCGTTGTCGGTGAACTGGCGCCTGCGTTCACTCCCACAGCTTCGCTTGATGCTGGTTGCGGACAATCTTACTGACAGTGACTTCCAGGAATTTCCAGGTACGCCGCCGATGGGCCGGCAGGTCAGTTTCGGG
>CAYUBS010000065.1:12576-15669 GCA_964443145.1 uncultured Wenzhouxiangellaceae bacterium
AATTTTTACATTAACGGTGAATGGGTAAAGCCCGAATCAACCCGTGAAATGGACGTTATCAACCCGGCCACGGAAGCGAAATTTGCGACCATCACCCTGGGCCGTTCCGGTGATGTAGACCGGGCAGTCGCAGCAGCTAAATCGGCCTTTACGACCTATAGCCGCACAAGCAAGGAACAACGTCTGCTCCTGTTGAACCGCTTGCTGGAGATATACACGCGACGGTTCGAGGAGATGGCACAGGCCATCACGACTGAAATGGGCGCACCGATTTCGATGTCGCGTGAAGCCCAGGCAGACGTGGGAACCGGACACCTGCAGGGATTTATTGACGCCCTGTCTGCCCAATCAGAGCGTGAGACGCTGTACAACGGCGACACTGTCGTGCGTGAGCCCATCGGGGTCTGCGGCCTGATCACACCCTGGAACTGGCCGATGAACCAGGTGGCACTGAAGGTCCTTCCTGCGCTGGCCGCTGGTTGTACCTGCGTGCTGAAGCCGTCGGAATTCACACCCTTGTCGGCTGCACTCTTTGCTGAAATGCTGGATGAAGCCGGTTTTCCGCCGGGTGTGTTCAACCTGGTCAACGGCGATGGACTGACAGCTGGCGCCACGCTGTCAAAACACCCGGATGTGCAGATGATTTCTTTCACCGGCTCGACCCGCGCGGGCCGCGCGATCAGCAAGGACGCAGCTGACACCATCAAGCGGGTGACGTTAGAGCTTGGCGGCAAGTCACCCAACCTGGTGTTTGCTGATTGTGGCGAAGAGCTGGAAGAGCGAGTGGAAAGTTCAGTGCTGGAATGCTTCTATAACACCGGTCAGTCCTGCGATGCTCCAACCCGGCTACTGGTTGAGCGCGCCTGTTATGACCAGGTGCTGGCGATTGCCGAACGCGTCGGCAAAGAGCAGGCCGTGGAAGATCCCACCAGCGAGGGTGAGCACATCGGCCCACTGGTCAGTGCGATCCAGTTCGAGCGCGTGCAGGGCCATATCGAACGCGCCGTTGCAGATGGCGTCCGCGTACTCTGCGGCGGTCCTGGAAAGCCTGCTGGGTTTGAAACCGGCTACTACGTCAAACCGACCATATTCGCCGATGTGAACAATGACATGGCCATCGCACGTGAAGAAGTGTTTGGCCCGGTGCTGGCGATCATTCCGTTCGACAGCGAAGAACAGGCCATCGAGATCGCCAACGATACACCTTACGGCCTGGCTGCTTACCTGCAAACAGGTGACTCTGAACGGGCGGAGCGCGTGGCTGCCCGTCTGCGTGCCGGCGCGGTGCACATTAACGGCTGTGGGATGGAATACGGAACCCCGTTCGGGGGCTACAAACAGTCCGGTAACGGCCGCGAAGGTGGCATGATCGGTCTGGAGGACTACCAGGAAGTAAAGACACTGCATTTCGGCTGATTTCTGGCTTTAATTTGATCTCGATTCAGACTTTTTGAAGCTGGATGGTTTACCGTGGCGTTTGACTCAATTTTGACCTGACAGGGTAAAAAAAATCATCATGAACCACGATATTCTGCAACTCGAACCGCGCGCAATGTGGAAACACTTTGCTGATCTCAATGCCGTGCCACGCGCCTCCAAAAAAGAGCAGCGCGTAATCGCTTTCATGAAGGATTTCGGCGCTCGTTTAGGGCTGGAGACCCTGGAGGACGAGGTCGGCAACGTCATCATCAAAAAACCGGCGACCCCCGGTATGGAAGACCGCGTCACGATCGTATTGCAGGGCCATCTGGATATGGTCCACCAGAAAAATGCCGATACAGATTTTGATTTCGACACCCAGGGTATCGACATGTTCATCGAGGACGACTGGGTTCAGGCCCGGGGCACTACGCTGGGTGCGGACAACGGTATCGGTGTCGCATCGGCGATGGCGATACTTGCGGCGGATGACATTCCCCATCCGGCTATCGAGGCGCTGTTCACCATCGATGAGGAAACCGGTATGACCGGCGCCATGGGGCTGAAGGGTGGGCTGCTGGATGGTGAGATCCTGCTCAACCTGGACACCGAGGACGATGATGAGTTGACCATTGGCTGCGCCGGTGGTATCGATGTGAACGCAGGCGGTTCCTATGAACAGGAGAGTCCGGCACCGGGCGTCGCTGGTTTTATTCTGACAGTGAAAGGTTTGGCGGGTGGCCATTCGGGTATGGACGTCCACCGCGGTCGGGGTAATGCCAACAAATTGCTTAACCGCTTGCTGCTGGGGGCGTCTGAAGAATTTGGCCTGCATGTCGGGACCATTGATTCGGGCGGTTTGCGCAACGCCATTCCCCGCGAGGGATTCGCGCATGTGGTGGTCGATCAGACGAAAGCCGGTGCGCTGGGGACATTCATTGCTGAACAGGCTGTCACGCTCCAGGATGAATACGCAGTAACTGATCCCAACATGGAGGTGAGTCTGGAACCGGCAGATGTGCCTGAGTCTTTATTGGCCAGTGATTTCCAGGAGAAATTGCTCCGATCAGTCTACGGCTGCTTCAACGGTGTGTTCCGGATGAGCCCGGATATCGACGGGCTGGTGCAGACCTCCAACAACCTGGCGCGTGTTCTGGTGGCGAACGGTGAGTACGAGATTCTGTGCCTGACACGGGGTTCGGTTGATTCTGAAAAGATGGATATGGCCTGTACCATCCGCTGTGCTTTTGAGCTGATGGGAGCCAAAGTCCGGTTGCTTGGCGGCTACCCCGGCTGGGCGCCTAAACCCAAGTCACCCATCGTAAAACTGATGAGTGAGTTGTACGAAGATCTGTTTCATGAAAAGGCACAGGTGATGGCCTGTCACGCTGGCCTTGAATGCGGCATCCTGGGCACCAACTATCCGGATATGCAGATGATTTCGTTTGGGCCAAACATCCGCGGGGCTCATTCCCCGGACGAAAAGGTCCAGATCAGTTCGGTACAAAAATACTGGGGGCTGTTGATGCGGACCCTGCAGAAGATTCCTCAGAAATAGTCTTTGTCCAATGCTGGGTAAACCCAACGAGGCTACCGCCATGAAGCTGGAAAACGTCAAAAACCTGATCGACTCACATGGCATCGAAAGCATTGATCTTAAGTATGCCGACCTGG
>CAYUBS010000066.1:0-15542 GCA_964443145.1 uncultured Wenzhouxiangellaceae bacterium
ATTCCCCATCGCCAAACTGCACAAAGCACACTATATTCTGATGAATATTGAGTGTGACAACGCCACGTTGACCGAACTCGAAGGAATCTTCCGCTTCAATGACGCCGTATTAAGGCACCTGACGGTCAGCCGCCAGGATGCGGTCGTCGAGCAGTCGCTGATGATGAAGGCCAAAGAAGAAAAAGACCGTTCGAGCCGTTCATACGAAGAGCGCAAAGCGGCAGCAGAAGCTGCAGAGAAAAAGTCCGCAGCTGCAGCTGCAGCAGCCAAAGAAGCAGAAGGCGGTGACGCTGCTGCTGAAAGTGAGGCAGTTGAAGCAGTCGAAGCTGTTGAGGCAGTTGAAGCAGTTGAAGCAGTCGAAGCAGTTGAAGAAGTCGCTGCAGTTGAAGAAGTCGCTGCAGTTGAAGAGGCTTCAGACGAATCAAGCAAGAAGGCAGCAGACGCAGATAGCGCTGAAGCCTGATCAGGAATAGGAGAAATATCATGTCACGTCATTTCAGACGCAGAAAGTTTTGCCGCTTTACCGCAGAAGGCATTACCGAGATCGATTACAAAGACATCAATATGCTCAAGCAGTACATTGGTGAATCCGGCAAGATTGTACCCAGCCGTATTACGGGTACCAAGGCGCGTTACCAGCGTCAGCTTGCCAAGGCCATCAAACAGTCACGCTACCTGTCACTGTTGCCTTACACCGATAACCAGTGATCTGCTGATCCATTAGGAGCACCATTATGGAACTGATACTGCTTGAGAAAGTACAAAAGCTGGGCGATCTGGGTGACAAGGTTAATGTCAAACCCGGATATGGTCGTAACTACCTCGTTCCGACGGGTAAAGCCGTGCCTGCCACCAAGAGAAACCTTGTCGAATTTGAAACCCGCCGCGATGAGCTTGAAAAAACGGCGATGCAGAAACTCTCTACAGCTGAAGAGCGCGTTGGCGCCCTTGAAGGCTTCGAGATAGATTTCACTGCAAACGCCAGTGAAGAAGGCAAGCTCTACGGTTCGATCGGTCCGCGTGAAATCGCTGACGAGATCACTGCAAGAGGCATTGAGCTGTCCAAGGCCGAAGTTATTATGGGCGAGGGCCCGATCCGCTATACTGGCGACCACGTGGTTTTACTGCATCTGCACGCAGATGTTGAAGCCGAGATTAAGGTCACCATCAACGCGGAATAATTATAGGGAATGCCAGCCCCCCAACTCGCTACCGTCGACAACCTGAAGGTTCCACCTCATTCAATTGAAGGTGAGCAGGCGGTACTTGGGGGGCTTTTATTATCAGCCCGCGCGTTCGACCAGGTCGCAGATGTCATCACAGAGTCCGACTTTTATCGCGAAGACCACAGGCTCATCTTCCGGGCCATTCACGAACTAAGCAATAAGGGGAAACCCTGTGACGCGGTCACTGTTACCGAGTGGTTTGAATCCCACGGCAAGGTAGATCAGGTCGACGGCGGTGATTACATCAGCCAGCTGGTTTCCAATACACCAAGCGCTGCCAACGTCAAAGCCTATGCGGAGATCGTTCGCGAGAAATCCATCCTGCGCCAATTGATCGACGTGGGTGCCGAGATTACTTCCGGGGTTTTTTCTTCTGATGGCCGGGACAGCCGTGAACTGCTGGAGGACGCTGAGCGCCAGGTGTTTGCTATCGCCGATCAGGGCATGCGCAGCACGGCGGGTTTCGTCTCCGTTCAGGACACCATCAAGGAAGCGATCGAAAAAATCCAGGAGTTGCACGAGTTTGAAGGTGAGATTACCGGTACACCGACCGGTTTCAAGGATTTCGATAAGCTGACTGCGGGTCTGCAGGATTCAGACCTGATTATCGTCGCAGGGCGCCCGGCCATGGGTAAAACGACCCTGGCCATGAACATCGCGGAAAGTGCGGCGATAAAAAATAATGTTCCAGTGGCAATTTTCAGCATGGAAATGTCAGCGCTGCAGCTGGTGATGAGGCTGTTCTCTTCACTGGGCCAGATTGATCAGACCCGCCTGCGTACCGGTAACCTGGATGAGTTGGACTGGCCCAAGCTGACCTCGGCCATGAACCTGCTGCACAAGAGTAAAATATTTATCGATGAGACCCCGGCGCTTTCACCGTCGGAACTGCGCGCCCGGGCGCGCCGCCTGAAACGCGAACACAATATCGGCATGATCGTTGTGGATTACCTGCAGTTGATGTCGGTTCCCGGATCCAAAGAAAACCGGGCCACCGAGATTGCGGAGATTTCCCGCTCGCTCAAGGCCATCGCCAAAGAACTGCACTTGCCCGTTATAGCGCTTTCGCAGCTCAATCGTGCACTGGAGCAGCGGCCAAACAAGCGGCCCATAATGGCCGACCTGAGGGAATCAGGCGCCATCGAGCAGGATGCTGATTTGATCGTGTTCATTTACCGGGACGAGGTCTACAACGAGGACACGCCGGATAAGGGCAAGGCCGAAATCATCATCGGCAAGCACCGTAATGGCCCCACCGACACGGTGGCGCTAACCTTCCAGGGCCAGTGGTTACGGTTCGTCAACTATGCGCCGGAATATGCTTATCCGGGTATGGATGACTCTCATTAAGACCTCTGGCTAAGATTCCTGTTCTTCCTCTGAATCGTTTAGTTCGTACTTGCGCAGGTATCCACGCAATTGGTGGTAGGTCATGCCGAGAAATTCAGCGGTCTTTTTCTGATTAAAACGATTTCTGCGCAACGCGTCCTGCAGCAAGCTTATTTCCGAATTCTGGATGTGCTCTTTGAAATCGTATGCCTCGTCCGGTGACGTGGTTTCCCGGGGGGTGTCGCTCCCGGTCCGCGCCTTGTTACCTCCGGGCCTCCAGGGTGATTCGAACGGGTCGAAGTTGATTTCAGAGATTGCCTCATCTTCATCCAACGACGTATAGACGGCCCGCTCGACCACGTTTTTCAATTCACGAACATTACCCGGCCAGGAGTAATCCAGCAGCAGGTCGCGGGCATATTCACTGAACCCTGCAAACAGTTCCAGACCCAGTTCTCCGGACATTTTCACTGCAAAGTGTTCAGCCAGCGGAAGAATGTCGCCCTCGCGCTCCCTCAGTGGGGGCAGGGTGATCACATCAAATGCCAGCCGATCCAGCAGGTCGGCACGGAATTTACCCTGTTCCGCCAGAGCGGGCAGGTCTTCATTGGTTGCACCAATAATCCTGACGTCAGTCCGGATGGTGTCATTACCGCCCACCCGTTCGAATTCGCCATACTCGATGACGCGCAGAATTTTTTCCTGCACCCGCTCAGATGTATTGGCCAATTCATCCAGGAACAGACTGCCTTCGTTGGCGAGTTCGAAACGCCCCAGCCTGCGACGTGTGGCGCCAGTGAAGGAGCCCGCTTCATGGCCGAACAGTTCGGTCTCCAGCAGCGATTCGGCCAGGGCCGCACAGTTGAGCTTGATGAAGGGGCGGTCCCAGCGGGGTGACAGGTAGTGGATACGTGCTGCGATCAATTCTTTGCCGGTGCCGCGCTCACCGATCACCAGTACCGGCCGGTTGAGTTGGGCAACCCGGGAAACCCGTTCCAGAATTTCCAGAAAAACGGGGGTTTCACCGATTAGTGGTTGTTCCTGCTGGCGATCCATCAGTCCTTTGCACTCCTTTGACGCCCGATCATTGTAAGAAATACTAACCGATTGTGATATGGGCTGGAGGTCACGGACCCAATCTGTTACAAGATGCGTTACATCCGTCCGGCACGAAAGAGATTCTTCCCTTGGCAAAAAGCAAGATTAACTATCAATGCGAGAGTTGCGGCGCGCAACTGAATAAGTGGGCGGGGCAGTGCCCTGAATGCCGGGAGTGGAACTGCGTACTCGAGACTATTGCTCCGCCTCACCCCGCCGGGCGTCCAGCCGGACGTTTCGGTGGCTATTCCGGACAACTCAGCAACGAAGTAAAGGATCTTTCGGCGATTGGGCGCTCAACCGTTGACCGGATTGCGGTGGGTGTCGGTGAGCTTGACCGCGTGTTGGGCGGCGGCATTGTTCCGGGCTCGGTCATCCTGTTGGGTGGCGATCCGGGCATTGGCAAGTCTACCTTGCTGATCCAGTTGGTCGCGGCCCTGTCAGAGCGTTTTCCCAGCCTGTACATCACGGGCGAGGAATCGCTTGAGCAGTTGGGAATGCGTGCCCGGCGCCTGGAGCTTTCTCTTGATGGCATCCGTTGCCTGACCGAAACTTCAATTGAGCAGATTCTGGGCCATGCGGCCAGTGAGAAGCCCCGTTTGATGATTGTTGACTCGATCCAGACCGCATTCACAGAGGCGCTGACGTCTGCGCCGGGTTCGGTAGCCCAGATCCGCGAATCTGCCGCTGCCCTGGTTCGCTGGGCAAAGGAAAATCATTGTTGCGTGATCCTGGTCGGTCACGTCACCAAGCAGGGTGCCCTGGCGGGCCCGCGGGTGCTGGAACACATGGTGGATGCGGTTCTTTATTTTGAAAGCGATGGAGACAGCCGTTACCGAGTGATCCGGGCGATCAAGAACCGGTTCGGTGCGGTCAATGAAATTGGCATGTTCGCGATGACCGGTAAGGGACTCAAAGAAGTGAAAAACCCTTCTGCGATCTTCCTGTCCGGACATGATGAGCCTGTTTCGGGCAGCATCATCACCGTCGTGCGTGAAGGTACCCGGCCCATCCTGCTTGAAGTGCAGGCGCTGGTCGATGTCAGCCACTTGAATAACCCACGGCGGGTTGCCCTGGGCCTGGAGCACAACAGACTGGCCATGATGCTGGCGGTGCTGCACCGCCATGGCGGCATTGCGTTGTCGGACCATGACGTGTTTATCAATGTGGTAGGGGGGATGCGCGTCAGTGAGACCGGTTCCGACTTGCCGATGCTGCTGGCCCTGTACTCCAGTTTTCGCGATAAACCCCTGCCGCGTAAAATGATCTGTTTCGGTGAAGTTGGGCTTTCCGGAGAGATCCGCCCGGTTCCGGATGGTGAGCAACGTTTGCGCGAGGCGGCAGGGCATGGTTTCACCACGGCCATGGTGCCTGCGGCCAACGCTCCCAGAAAACCACTGGCCGGTCTTTCAATCGTTGCCGTTAAGAATATTTCCGAGGCGCTGGAGCGACTGGCCGAATAGGGTCAGGAACGTTTCAGCAGGAAGGGACGTTCGATCCACCGGTAGGAGCTATAGGCCACAAGCCAGGTAAGCGGTATGGAAAATGCCAGAATGATGGGTAGCTTATAGCCTGGGTAATCAGCGACAAACGACCACTTGCTGATCAGTACGACGATCGGGAAATGCCACAGGTACAGACTGTATGAAATGATACCGCAGTGCATCATTACCGGGTTTCCGACCAACCGGTTGGCAAGGCGGGAACCCTTCAATATGGCCATCAATATGCTGGCAATGGATACACCCATCAGCGTGTTTTTCAGGAATAGAGTGAAGTGTCCGCCCCAGTAGAAACCGTACAGCCAATGTATGGAGTACAAACACAGCAATACGCCCAGAACCCCCAGGAACAGAAAAAGAGTGGCCGGCAAGCGCGGTGTATTCCTGTTGAAATGACGAACGTATAGATAAGCGAGGTACGTGCCGATGATGAATTGATCAAGTGAGCCCAGCGTGTTCCCCATTAAGACCACCATTTTGCCAATTCCCTCATCCTGGTAATGCTGGAAAATCCACCAGCGATATAGCCAGGCGAATGAAATCAACAAGAGCAGCAAAACCCGCGTTGCCCGTGTTTTGAGCAAATAGGCCAGCGGTGGCAAGAGCAGGTAGAAAATGAACTCTGTGGGCAGTGTCCACCACACGCCATTTAACGGTGAAACCCACCAGGGTGGCAGATTCAGGAACATGAACACATGACCGATCAACGCGCTGGTTGAAGGAAAGGCATAGAAGCTGGTGGTCATCGCCACGACCAGCAGGATCAAAAGCTGTGCCCAGTAGGCTGGAAAGATCCGCTTGAATCGTTTGCCCAGATAGCGGCCGAGTGGCGGGTACTCCCGCTCACCACAAGCCCAGTGTGCAAAGGGCAGTGAGAGCAGGAAAGCAGATAACACGAAAAAAAAGTCTACACCGGCCCAACCCATGGAAAACAGGGGGGTCAGTTCCAGCCGGTAGTCACCCCACTCAAAGCCCATGAGTCGGGGTTCGGAATAGACCCAGGCGTGATACAGGAATACCCAAAGCGCGGCGAAGCCCCTTAATCCCGTCAGGCTGCCGATGTAGTCCTTGTGGTTTTGCGCATGATCACGCATCCCATGGAGACTAGTCACTGGGCTTGATCAGGATCTTGCTGAGGACGTTGTCCTTGATCTCCAGGATGGTCAGGACATGGCCGCCAATTTTCATACTGGCTTGTCCGGAGGGAATCTCGCCCAGTTCCTCCAGCAGCAGGCCGTTAAGAGTGCTGGCGTCCTCTTCGGGCAGGCCCCAGTCCATGTTGCGGTTCAATGAGCGCAGCGCGACGGCACCGTCTACCAGGTAACTGCCGTCGTCCAGTTTGCGGATACCGCGTGACTTGGCCCGGCTTTCAGCCGTGTACTCGCCGACAATCTCCTCCAGGATATCGTCCAGCGTCACCAGGCCCTGGATATCGCCGTATTCGTCCACCACCAGGCCCATGCGCCGTTCCCTGCGCTGGAATTCCAGCAACTGCTGGGTCAATGCCGTGCCTTCGGGAATGAAATAGGGCCGCCGCACCGAGCGCTTCAATTCTTCAAAGGTCAACCCGCCGTGCGATAGTTTTGATATCACCGTGCGGATATGCAACAAGCCTTCCACCTGGTCGATATTTTCGCGGAACACCGGCATCCGTGTGTAATAGGTCTGTGTCAACTGCAGCAGGATTTCATCCCAGGGGTCGTCCAGATCAATTCCCACGATGTCCTGGCGCGGGATCATCACGTCTTCTACCGTGGCCTGTTCCAGGTCGAGGATGTTGACCAGCATTCGCTGGTGGTCATCCGGGATCCGCTTGCCGCCTTCCTTCACCAGGGTCCGAAGTTCTTCACGGTTCAGGTGTTCGATCAGTTCCGCGTTGGTCTTAACGCCAAATGGCTTGAGTACCAGGTTGGCCAGGCCATTCACCAGCCAGACCAACGGGTAGAGCACCTTCAGTAGTATAAAAAGCACGTAAGAAGCTGGAAAGGCGATCCGTTCCGGATGGACCGCGGCGACGGTTTTTGGCGCAACCTCGGAAAAAATCAGGATAACAACGGTTAAAGCCAGTGAAGCAATCCAGACCCCGTTCAGGCCAAACAATCGAATACCGATCACCGTGGCTATCGATGCCGCCATGATATTGACCAGGTTATTACCCAGCAGGATCAGTCCGATTAAACGGTCGGGTTTTCGAAGTAGTTTCTGGGCCAGCTGGGCACCGCGGTGCCCCTCGTTGGCCAGGTGGCGCAGACGGTACTTGTTGATCGCCATCAGACCGGTTTCTGAGCTCGAGAAAAAGCCGGAAAGGAGGATCAGGACAAACAGTAGAATATAGAGTGTGCTAAGTGCGATTTCATCCATAAATCAGGACTGCCAGCTTTTTCCCAGGATGATCTCCAGGACCAGCTTGGTGCCAAAATAGGACAGTACCAGCAGGATGATACCGGCCAGCGTCAGGCGCACCGCCAGGCTGCCGCGCCAGCCATAACGCCAGCGGCCCCACAACAGGACCCCAAACACCATCCATGCCATGATCGAAAGAATGGTCTTGTGCATCAGGTGCTGGGCGAAAATATCGTTGATGAACATCATGCCCGACGCCAGGGATACGGTCAGCAGCGCGAAACCCGCGGCGATGGTTTTGAACAGCAGGTCCTCCAGCACATCCAGTGCGGGCAGTGAGCGGACCAGCGGGTTGAGGTGATGATGGCGCAGAAAATGGTCAATGATGAACACGAAAAAGGCGTACACGCCGGCTATGCTGAGCAATCCAAAGGCCAGCACCGAGCTGACCATGTGCACGGTAATACCCATCGAGGTTTCATTCAGAGGGAGGTTGCCATGTGGCAGTAACCACTCCAGCAGCAATACACCCGCAGCCAGGGGCAGGGCGACCAGGCCGGCGGCGTAGAGTTTTTTCTGCTTTAACGTAGAGGTGATCAACAGCACCATGACGACCAGGGCACACAAAGACAACAGCGGCGCGATGCCGACATCGGGCACATCCTGGCCAAACCAGTGGCTGTACTGGGCAACGGAATGGGACAGCGTTCCGACGATCGCGAAAGACAGCGATGCCTTGCCCCAGCCTTCCGAACGCGTCCGGATGGATTGGTAGAGCAGCATAGCTGCTGCGAGGTAACAGACCCCGGCCAGGATCAGAGGAAATTCGTGGTTCATTTCGTTCCGATAATAGATTAAATCTGAGGCTATAATACCTGATAAACATCCCTAACCGGAGTGATTCATGTTTGAGAATTTGACCGAGCGCCTGTCGCGAACGGTGCAGCAACTGCGCGGCAAAGGCCGCCTGACAGAAGACGGCATCAAAGAAACGCTGAGGGAAGTGCGCATTGCGCTGCTGGAAGCCGACGTCGCATTGCCCGTGGTTCAGGCTTTTATTGGCGAAGTGCGTGAAAAGGCTCTTGGACAGGAAGTGCTTAAAAGCCTGACGCCAGGCCAGGCCATGGTGAAATTGGTTCACGACGAACTGGTCCAGATCATGGGCGTGGAAAATGAGGCGCTGGATCTTAAAGCCCAGCCACCGGTGACCATCCTGTTGGCGGGTTTGCAGGGCTCGGGTAAGACGACCACCACTGCAAAACTGGCGCGACTGCTGATTGAGCAGGAGAAAAAGCGCGTAATGGTGGTGAGCGTCGATGTCTACCGCCCGGCAGCCATCGAGCAACTCAAGACCCTGGCCGGCCAGGTTGGGGCCGTTTTCCAGCCCTCAACTGTTAGCCAGAAGCCGGCTGATATTGCGCGTGATGCGCTGGCCGAAGCACGTCGCCAGATGTGTGATGTGTTACTGGTGGATACCGCCGGTCGACTGCATGTCGATGCAGAGATGATGTCGGAAATTCGCGATGTGCATGCCGCGGTCAACCCGCACGAGACCCTGTTTGTGGTCGATGCCATGACCGGTCAGGATGCGGCGAACACCGCTGCGGCTTTCAACGACACCTTGCCGCTGACGGGTATTGTGCTGACCAAGACCGATGGTGACGCCCGTGGTGGTGCAGCGCTATCGGTACGTCACATCACCGGCAAACCGGTCAAGTTTCTCGGCTCGGGTGAAAAGACCGACGCGCTGCAGGCATTCCACCCGGAGCGTGTGGCATCACGCATCCTGGGCATGGGCGATGTGCTGTCGCTGGTCGAGGAAGTCCACCGTAAGGTCGACCAGCAGGAAGCTGAAAAGCTGGTCAAGAAAATCCGCCGCGGGCGCGGCTTTGACCTCGAGGATTTCAGAGGGCAACTGGAACAGATGCAAAACATGGGTGGTCTCGGCGGGTTGGTCGATAAATTACCCGGCATGAGCAACATCCCGGACCGGGTCAAATCTCAGGTCGACAACCATCAGACCGGCCAGATGATCGCCATCATCAATTCGATGACCCCGCAAGAACGCCGTTTTCCAGATGTTATTCGCGGCTCTCGCAAAAAGCGTATCGCGACGGGTTCCGGGACTCAGATCCAGGTCGTCAACCGCCTGTTGAAGCAACATGCGCAGATGCAGAAGATGATGAAGAAGATGGGCAAGGGCGGAATGGCCGGCATGATGCGCAAGATGAGTAAGATGCAGGGCCAGATGCCCCCCGGAGGGAAGTTCCCCGGCGGCAAGATGCCATTCTGAGGTCGCTACAGTGAGCGGTACCTCACGCAGGAAATTTATCACCACGGGTTTGCTTGGCGCAGGCGGTCTGACACTGGGCCTGGCGGCCTTTGCCAGGTACCGTGCAACCGGCAGACCACCCCCGATCAGCGAGTCAATGGGCCCGCTGAACCTGGTCAACGATGAAACCACCGGTCTTCCGCTTTTGCGGCTTCCGCCCGGTTTCCGTTACAAGTCCATGTCATGGGCCGGCACAACGATGCATGATGGAAATCCATCACTCCCCGCCGCAGATGGTATGGGCGTGGTCCGGCAGGAAGGTAATCTCATCACCATGGTGCGCAACCACGAGTTGCAGGGTGTTCCAGGGCCTTTCGGCGATCCGGAAAAGGCGTACGATGCCACGCCTGGTGGTACAACGACATTGGTTTTCGACAGCGAAAAAGAGGAGTTGGTCGATTCCTGGGTCAGCCTTGGCGGCACACTCTATAACTGTGCCGGTGGTGTGACCCCCTGGGGTACCTGGCTGAGCTGCGAAGAGTCGGTCTTTAACCCCGAAATGGCGCACCTGTCACCGCCCAGCAAGCAGCGTTACTGGGATGTCTCGCGCGCCCGGCGCCCGCATGGCTATGTGTTCGAAGTTCCAGCCAGCGGTATCGCTGAGCCGGAGCCGATCCTGGGCATGGGGCAGTTTTTCCACGAAGCGGTGGTGATCGACCCGGCGACCGGTATTGCTTATATGACCGAGGACACCGGGCCGCAAGCGGGGTTTTATCGCTATATTCCCAATGTCCCGGGCCAGTTGGGCAAGGGCGGTCGATTGCAGATGATGAAAGTGGTCGACCGGCCGGTGATGAACGATTACTTGGTTCTTGGCCAGGAGATGGACGTGGAGTGGGTCGATATTCCCGACCCAACGGCTGGCCTGACGCCCGAATACCCAAACGGAAACGGGGTGGTCAGCCAGGGGTTGGCCGCGGGTGGCTCCGCTTTTGTTGCGCTTGAGGGCTGCGCCATTTCAGACGGGCGCATCTATTTCACTTCAAAGCTGGGTGGCAGCGCCATGGCCGGCTACGTTCTGGAATACCACCCTTCACGGGAAAAAATCTGGATGGTTTACCAGTCTGAGAGCCACGATATTTTTTCCGGACCGGATAACCTGGTGGTTAGTCCCAGGGGCAGCCTGATCATTTGTGAAGACCGCTTAACTGCAAACAAGAACGCACAAAGTGTGGCAGGGCTGTCGCGCGACGGTGAATTTTTTATTTTCTGCCAGGTAAATCCGCGTATTAGCGGGACTTATGGCGGTCATGGCCTGTCCGGCACGGTGCTGAAAAGCGAATGGGCAGGAGCCACTTTTTCCGAGGATGGCGACTGGTTGTTCATCAATATCTACGACCCCGGTGTCACGCTCGCGATCACCGGCCCGTGGCAGGAAGGATATATCTGAGCTTATTCGCAGTATTATTGTTTTCTTTTAGTAAAAAGAAGGGTAAAATGCTCGGTTTGCTACGGTTCAACTGGAATCAATAAACATGGTTAAAATCAGATTGTCACGGGGCGGCGCCAAGAAAAAGCCGTTCTATCATGTGGTAGCGGCAGACAGCCGTAAGTCACGCGACGGCCGCAACATCGAAAGACTCGGCTTCTTCAACCCGGTAGCACGTGGCCAGGAAGAGCGCTTACGCCTTAACCTGGAGCGGGTGGATTACTGGACGAGCGTTGGTGCTCAGGTTTCCGACCGCGTCAAGTCGCTGGTCTCCGAGGCTCGTAAGGCAGCTGCCTGAGCTCACTGGAGACGGTGCCGTGGAAGATGAGTCCGGAGATGAACGTGAAGTCGTTCAGGTCGGCCATGTTTCAGGCGTTCATGGCATCAAAGGTTGGGTCAAGATCTATTCGCTGACCGATCCCAGAGAAGCCATATTCGAATACCAGCCCTGGTTGTTGGGCGAATCGCAACAAGAGGTTCGCATTGCGCAGGGCAGAAAGCAGGGCAAGCACGTGATTGCGCTGTTTGACGGAATAGAAGATCGTGAGCAGGCGGAAGGCCTGGTCAATCGACCGATTGCAATTTATCGCGATCAGTTTTCAGAACTGCCGGATGACGAGTTCTACTGGGCAGACCTGCTGGGTCTCGCTGTGCAACTTGAGGATGGCAGGGCGCTGGGAACCATTGAAAAAATGCTCGCCACCGGGGCTAACGACGTCATGGTGGTGAAAGGCGACAGGGAGCGGTTAATCCCTTTCGTTATCGGGCACTACGTAAAAGGTGTGAGCCTGGAAGAGGGTCGTGTGACCGTCGACTGGGACCCGGATTTCTGAGTTATGAGGGTCCAGGTAATCACCCTGTTTCCGGAGGAGTTCACTCCGCTGGTTAACCTGGGTGTGACCGGCCGGGGCATTCGAACGGGAAAAGTAACATTGGAGTTGCTCAACCCGCGGGATTTTGCCAACGACCGGCACCGCACGGTGGACGACCGGCCTTATGGCGGCGGCCCCGGGATGGTAATGGCAGTGGAGCCGCTGCGAAGCACGATCCGGGCGGCTAAAGGCAAGGCAGGAACGGCTATAGCCAGCCTGCTCAGCCCGCAGGGACGGCCGTTGGATCAGGCAGCCATACAGGAATTGGCAGGCAGGGATGAACTGATCCTTGTTTGCGGAAGGTACGAAGGCATCGATGAACGACTGATCGAGTCGGAAATCGATGAAGAGTGGTCGATCGGGGATTACGTGCTAAGCGGTGGAGAACTGGCCGCGGCAGTGATCATTGACGCGGTCACCCGTTTGTTGCCCGGTGTGCTGGGTGACGAGCAGTCGGCACAGCAGGACTCTTTTACCGCGGGTTTGCTGGACTGCCAGCACTACACCCGGCCGGAACAGGTAGAGGGTTTGACGGTGCCGCCGGTGTTATTATCCGGCGACCACGGGGCCATAGAACGCTGGAGAAGAAAGCAGTCACTGGGGCGAACCTGGCTAAGAAGGCCGGAATTGCTGGAAGGACTGGAACTGGATAAAGATTCAGAAGCATTGCTGGCGGAGTTTCTCGCTGAGAACGAAAAACCGGCAATCTGATATTGATTGGAATAAGGATTGGGAAAATGACGAATATCATCGACGAAATCAATGCGGAACAGCTGAACAAGGACCTCCCCGAGTTTTCACCGGGCGATACCATCGTGGTCAGCGTTAAAGTAAAAGAAGGTACCCGCGAGCGCCTGCAGGCGTTTGAAGGTGTCTGCATCGCCATCCGCAACCGCGGGCTCAACTCGGCTTTCACCGTGCGTAAAATCTCACACGGTACCGGCGTAGAGCGAGTGTTCCAGACCCACAGCCCGCTGATTGACTCGATTGCAGTCAAACGGCGTGGTGACGTAAGGCGCGCCAAGCTGTATTTCCTGCGCGAACGCGAAGGCAAGTCTGCAAGGATCAAAGAGAAACTGGGCTGATCCAGAATCACCCGATGAGAGAACCCGCCACCCGGCGGGTTTTTTTATGCCTTGAATAACGCCGCGCCACCCTCATTTAAGGTTGCATCGAAACAACCTGGTTACTAATGACATGAGCGAGACTCCTACCGTAGAGACCCACGCGTTCCAGGCGGAAACCCGCCAGGTTCTGCAACTAATGATTCATTCCCTGTATTCCAACAAGGAAATATTCCTCAGGGAGCTGGTTTCCAATGCATCGGATGCACTGGACCGCCTGCGCTTCGCCGCGATTGCCGATGACAGTGTGCAGGAAGGCGAGGGTGATCTGCATATTGAAATCGAGGCAGACGAAGAAGCCGGTACGCTGACCATTCGCGACAACGGCATAGGCATGAGCCGTGAAGACGTGATGGAGAACATCGGGACCATCGCCAAGTCCGGCACCAGGGCATTTCTGGATCGCCTCAGCGGTGACGAGAAAGCAGACGCTCACCTGATCGGGCAATTCGGTGTTGGTTTCTACTCCTCTTTCATCGTGGCAGATAAGGTCACTGTCAACACCCGTCAGGCCGGTGAGTCGAGCGATAGCGGTGTGCGTTGGGAGTCAGACGGCGGCGGAGAGTATTCGCTGGAACCGGTCGAACTCGAAGGTCATGGAACCGAAGTTATCCTGCACCTGAAGGAAGCGGAAAAACAGTACCTGAGTGACTGGTCCTTAAAGTCTTTGATCAGCCGCTATTCAGACCACATCGGTTTCCCTATCCGGATGAAGGAAGAACCCGAGGAAGAGGGTGGTGAGGCCGAGTGGAAAGACGTCAACAAGGCGTCCGCACTGTGGACTCTGCCGAAATCTGAAATCAGCAATGATGAGTACAATTCTTTTTACAAGTACCTGAGCCACGACATCGACGACCCCATGTGCTGGGCGCACAACAAGGTCGAGGGCAGCCAGAGCTACACGACACTGCTATACGTTCCGGAATCCGCGCCGATGGACCTGATGTTGCAGCGTGACGAGCGCACCGGTCTGCGCCTGTACGTGAGCCGCGTGTTCATCATGGACGCGGCGCAGCAGTTGTTACCGCAGTACCTGCGCTTTGTACGCGGCGTGGTGGACAGCGACGACCTGCCGCTGAATGTGTCACGCGAATTGCTGCAGGAGAACGAACTCTCCGACAAGATCCGCTCCGCCGTTATCCGGCGCAGCCTGGACATGATCGGCAAAGTCGCCAAGGATGATGCTGATCAGTACGAAAAATTCTGGACCCAGTTCGGTGCAGTGATCAAGGAAGGCGTGGTTGAGGATTTCGGCAACCGCGACCGCATCACTCCGCTGCTGCGGTTTGCTTCCACCAAGGGTGACGGCGACAAGCACGTGGCCGACCTGGCTGGCTACATCGAGCGCATGCCAGAGGGCCAGGAAGCGATCTACTACATCACCGCCGAAAACCACCAGGCCGCCAGCAACAGCCCGCACCTGGAAGTGTTCCGTAAGCAAGGCATCGAGGTTCTGCTGATGTCGGACCGCGTCGACGAGTGGATGATGGCCTACTTCAATGAGTTCGACGGCAAGCCGTTTAAATCCGTTGCCAAGGGCGATATCGACCTGAGTTCGATCAGTAAAGACAAGGCCGAAGACGCAGATGCTGAAGAAGCGACAGATGAAGATGCTCTCGATGCGGATTTGCTGAAGAAAGTCACCGAAAGCCTCGGCGACAAGGTCAGCGAAGTACGCAGCAGCCAGCGTCTGACCGACTCGGCCTCCTGCCTGGTCCTCGGCGACCAGGAGATGGCCCTGCACCTGCAGCGCCTGCTGGAGCAGGCCGGACAGGAAGTGCCGGACAGCCGTCCCGTGCTGGAGCTGAACCCGACACATCCGTTGGTAGAGAAGTTGCAGGCTGAGGAAGGTCAAGCCGAGTTCGATGATCTGTCGCTGGTGCTGTTCGAGCAGGCCTTGCTGTCAGAAGGCGCGTCTCTCGCTGATCCGGCCGGATTCGTCCGCCGCGTAAACAAGCTCATGCTCGGCTAAACACCGCCACAAGTGGGAGCCGGCCTAGCCGGTGACCCAAATGCCGTGCCATGAAGAGGGGTGCCCAGTCCCCAGTTTCAGGACACGCTCGAGACGTCCCTGTTCGCTCGGAACGCGCTCCCGGCGCGTTACGGTCCTGAAACTGGGGACTGGGCACCCCTCTTCCGGTAAGGGTTGGGTTCACCGGCAAGGCCGGCGCCTGTTAGTCGTTCTTGGTGAACTGGATGATTTGGCGTCTTTGACGTTTATCCGGGCGGCGTTGGCGGTTGGCGTGGGACTGGTGTTCGAGTTTGCGCTGTTCTGCGGCGGCTTCTC
>CAYUBS010000067.1:0-15457 GCA_964443145.1 uncultured Wenzhouxiangellaceae bacterium
TACCTGACGCAGAGTGACACGTTCCCGCTAAAGCTACCCCGGCCCTCGGGGTAGTAAACCTTTAACTTATTGATTAATAAAGTAAATATAATTGAGTCCATCTTGGCTCGATTCTTGTATTAATAGGGTTGTAGTAACTAACTGACTGGTAGCAGTTAGCGGGAGTAACCGGGGCCCTGCCCCTCTTTGCCCAATCAGGGCCTCGGCACTCCCTCCTTCAATCCCGGAGGAAACAGACCAGAAGAATTTACGGAGCTTTTGTCATGGAAGACAAACCAAGCAAACTAAAGTCATTTTTTACATGGCCACAAAAGCAAAAGAATCATCGCCACCTGTCAACTGACGTCAGATCAGCAGGCACAGACTTCTCAAGGTCTGTAGCCCGTCCGCACATCAGCTTGAAAGCACGAATGCTTGGGGGACAAGCAGAAACGATCATGCGCCTGGGGGGTTCTACGCGCTGATCACTAATAATGTCCTCATGCAATTAGTTAGCATGTAACCAGGGCATAGTTAAGACTTTAAACCCGGCCTCGGCCGGGTTTTTTTTCGCCTGCTAATCAGGGACACTATTACACATGACTGAAGCCACACTTACCGGGCAGGACATTTTGTTCCGCGGCCAGGGCCTGCTGGGTATCAATAAGCCTGCGGGCACCCCGGTGCACGGCAGCCGCATGCTGGAAGACCAGCCGCAAACGCTGTTGAGCCAGCTTCGTAAGCTGGAAGGCTACATGGTTCACGCCATTCACCGGCTGGACCGGCCGGTTTCCGGTGTCATGCTAATGACCGGTGACCGCAACAGGCTGAAAGAGCTGGGGCAGGCTTTCGAGAACCGGAAGATCCGCAAGTGCTACCTGGCGGTGGCCAGAGGTTGGACGCCAGCACAGGGAACCATTTCGCATGATTTGCTACCACCAAAGGACGAACGCAAAGCCGGATCGGTGGCGCGCGAGGCCGTTACACATTTCGAACAAATCGCCCGCATCGAAACCCCTCACGCGGTTAAACCCTATTCAAGTTCCCGCTACAGTTTGCTCGCCCTTTACCCTGAAACCGGCAGGCGCCACCAGCTTCGCCGCCACCTGAAACACATCAGTCATCACCTGGCCGGTGACACTACCTATGGCCGTGGCGAGCACAACCGGCTGTTTCGCGAGGTGTTTGCCTGCCACCGATTATTGCTGCATGCCTGGTCGCTGGAGTTTTTGGAACCACAAACAGAAAAGCCCGTGCGCATAGAAGCGCCATTGGATCAGGCGTTCAGCCGGGTCGTGGAAGTATTTGGCTGGAATGAAACGCTGAGTGCGTGGAATACCGAACGTCTGCGGACGTTCAGAGAACGCTGGTGATGATGTAACCACCGGATTTTTCGTCGTGCTCCAGCGCAATCATCTCAAGCTTCTCCATTTCCTCCAGCATTTTGCCGAAAGAGCGGAAGCCGTGATAGCTCTCGCTGAACCCGGGTTTGCGCCGTTTTAGTGCCTGCTTGACCATCGAGCCCCAGATCTTATCCTCATCGGAGCGTTCGGAAAAAAGGCCCTCGATGGTTTCCAGTACCTGCTCAAAAGCCTTTTCGGCACGCGCATCCTGCTGCTCTTTCTTACCGGCGCGACCCTCAGCGGGCTTGCGGCCGCTGGACTTCTTTTTCGCTGGCTTGCGCCGTTCGGCGATCCGGATCAGGTCATCGTAGTAGATGAACTCGTCACAATTTGCGATCAGCAGGTCCGATGTGGAGTTTTTGACCCCAACACCAATCACCAGCTTATTGTTTTCTCTCAGCTTGGACACCAGTGGTGAAAAATCGGAATCGCCGGAGATTATGACGAACGTATCGACGTGGGACTTCGTGTAACACAGGTCCAGCGCGTCCACGACCATCCGGATGTCAGCAGAATTCTTGCCGGACTGACGTACATGGGGAATTTCGATCAGCTCGAAAGACGCCTCGTGCATGCCTGCCTTGAAGCCCTTGTAGCGATCCCAGTCACAATAGGCTTTCTTGACGACGATATTGCCCTTGACCAACAGCCGCTCCAGAATTTCACTGATGTCGAAGGCCGCAATGTTCGCGTCGCGCACACCCAAAGCAATGTTTTCAAAGTCACAGAACAGGGCGAGGCTTTTGGTTTCGTTGGACATGGCTGATGTACCTGGTGAGAGACTCTATTTTACGTGAAACAGGAAAGAAGCGCTGAAAGTTTTCGATAAGCGTTATCATTCGCCCATGCAAACAAGCAGCAACGATTCAACACCCTATTACCAGCTGGACCCGGACACCATCCTGCAAGCAGTGGACTCCACCGGTCTGCTGACGGATGGCCGATTACTCGCGCTGAACAGTTATGAAAACCGTGTTTACCAGGTCGGCATCGATGAAGCCGACCCGGTCATTGCAAAGTTTTACCGGCCCGGCCGCTGGAGCGACGCGCAAATTCTCGAAGAACACGCCTTTTCTATCGAACTGGCCGAAGCCGAAATTCCACTGATCGCGCCCAGCCAGATCAACGGCCGCTCGCTGTTTCACCATGAGGGTTTCCGTTTCGCCCTGTTTAAGCGCCAGGGCGGCCACGCACCGGAACTCGAGGACCGGGACACCCTGTTGTGGTTGGGACGCTTCATTGGCCGGATCCATGCGATCGGCAGAGCCCGCTCTTTTGAAGGCCGGCCGGAACTCACGCCGGAACGCTTTGGCGACGAGTCAATTCGCACGATCCGTGAAGGGCAGTGGATGCCACCGCACATGGAGACCGCATGGGATAGCCTGACCGGCGATCTGATGCTGCATATCCGCTCCGCCTGGGAACGGTCCGGCAATCCGCGCGTGATTCGCCTGCATGGCGATTGCCACCCCGGCAACCTGCTGTGGCGGGACGGACCATATTTCGTCGACATGGATGACTGCCAGTCCGGTCCGGCAATCCAGGACCTCTGGATGCTGATATCCGGTGATCGCCACGATATGGAAAGTCAGTTTGCAGCCATTATCGAGGGTTACAGGCAATTCTGTGATTTTGACCCGCGTGAGTTGCAGCTAATCGAAGCACTGAGAACGCTGCGCATGCTGCACCACGCAGCCTGGCTGGCGCGACGCTGGGAAGACCCGGCCTTTCCGATTGCGTTTCCGTGGTTTGACAGCCCGCGTTACTGGGAAGACCTGGTGCTGGGCCTGCGTGAGCAACTATCAGCCATGCAGGAACCTGCGATCAACCTGCCTTATTAATAGTGCGGGGGCACTTCGTGCCCGCTCGAACCCCCGGACATCGGCGCTGACTCGGCGATGTCTGTGAGTCTTTCGGCCAGTGACCTGACCCGTTGTTCCAGCCGCACCAGGTCAAGGTCCTGGCGCGTGATGATTTCATTCAGGCTCTCTATCAGGTCATCCTGGAATGCCAACTTGCTTTCCAGTTCTTCCAGCCTCGACTCGATGCCACGTTCCACCGTATTCATTCCTTTTCCGGCGGTTCCCAAAGCTCCACCCGGTTGCCATCCGGATCAACGAACCAGCCAAACCGGCCAAAGTCATGCTCTTCCCGCTCTTCCAGCACTTCAGCCCCGCCGACAGTAACATTCTCCAACGCCGCATCCAGGTCATCCACCACCAGGTTGATCATATAACCCTGGCCGGATGCGCCGAAATACTCGGTGTTCGCCGCAAATGCGCTCCAGACTGTAAAGGAGTTGGCGGGCATATCGGTCGGTCGAAAGCTGGTTCCGCGGGTGTCGCCCCATTCTTCAACCTCGAAGCCGAGGTGTTCCTGGTACCAGGCGCCCAGCAGGGCCGGGTCTTTTGAACGGAAAAAAACCCCGCCGATTCCCAGCACATGTCCTTTTCCTGTTTGACTCATTTCGCTTCCTCCTGGCTCGGGCACCATGTTACCCCATGGGCTTTCCGCTTGTGAGTCTTCAGTTAGCAGGGTAGGATTTTCGCAGCATGCAAAACCAGACATTCATCATCAAGCGCGGAGCGCACTTCGGATTCTTTGTGGCCCTGTTGCTGTGGCTGGGCGGGTGCGCCAGCCTGCCGCAGGACCTGCAGCAAGTTCCCAGCCAGGGAAATCAATACCCTGAACAGACCTTGCTCGGCGCTTTCATCGCCGAAACCGCGCCACCGGACCCCTCGCTTTCCGGTGTCGAACTACTTGCGGACCCCTACGAGGCCTTCAGCACGCGTTTTGCAATCGCAGGCTTCGCGGAAAAGACCCTGAACCTGCAATATTACCTGTGGAAGAGCGACCTGGCCGGAAAACTCCTGCTATGGCGTGCACTGGAGGCCGCCGACCGCGGTGTTCGGGTTCGTTTCCTGATCGACGATATCTTCCACGCTGGCCGCGATAATTCTTACGCCCTGATTGATTCACACCCCAATTTCGAAATCCGGGTATTCAACCCGATGGCCAACCGGAGTCTGGGCCGTAACCTGAACTACGTGACCAACCGCAAGCTGCTCAACCACCGCATGCACAACAAGATTTTCATGGCTGACAACGCGGTAGCTGTTCTCGGCGGCCGTAACATCGGCAACGACTATTTCGGCATTGACACCAAGGCGAATTTCTTTGACCTGGACGTGCTGACCACCGGCCAGGGTGCGCGCGAAGCGGGCATCGCTTTCGATGAGTACTGGAACAGCCGGCATGCCGTGCCTATTGCCGCTCTGCACCCAGGCACTTTTACTGCGGAAGATCTCGATGCCGGCAGGCATAAATTGCGTGAGTCATTAAAAAAGCTGGATGCCCTGCCGTTCAAACTTGAGATGGAGGAAGACGAAACCCTGGAAAATCTGAAGGAATGGCGTGAACGACTGACCTGGGTCCAGGCTCACGTGGTGGTTGATCCACTTGAACGTTTCGAAGGCCAGGGCGAATCTGCCATTATCCAGGAAATGGGTGAAGTCATTAACGACATAGAAAGCGAATTCCTGGTCGAATCCGCCTACCTGATTCCTTCAAAACAGGGCCTGCAAAATATCAAAAAGATGGTGGACCGGGGAGTGCGGGTCCGGCTGTTGACCAACTCACTGATGTCTAACAACCATCTCTCCGCCCACTCGGGCTATATGAAATACCGCAAGGCCATGCTGGAGGCCGGCGCCGAATTACACGAACTCCGTGCAGACGCGGCCCTGCGTGAACATTTCAAAGCCAACGATAAAAACAACGAAGTACCCGCCGGCATTCACACCAAGTCGTTCGTCATCGATGGAAAGCAGGCGCTTATCGGCTCGTTCAACTTTGACCCGCGCTCACGCGACCTGAATTCTGAAATTGGCCTGGTGGTCTCCAACCCCGAATTCGCCCAGCAGGTCGTGGCTGAAATGAACCGGGATTTTGACCCCGAGAACAGTTACCGCCTGTTCCTAAACGAAAAAGGGAAGCTGCGCTGGGAGTTGAAAAACCCGGACGGCAGCACGACGATTTACAAGCATGATCCCGGAGCATCCATCTGGAAAAGAATGGGTGCCCGCATCATGTCCTGGCTACCCATCGAGAAAGAACTCTGATCGAAAGCACCCTCGATCCCGTGACGCACGTCATTCAATTTCCCCGACTTATGTGTTTGACTTAATACGAGAAAACCTCAGCATGGGGACGACAATGAAACACCCAGCCTTGACCTTCATATTTGTAAGTTTATTAGCCGCAAGTGCAGGCTCAGCCTTCGCCTGCGAGTACGTTGCCGGCGAGACACACTTTGCTGATTACGCTACCTGCAAGTACGGCGAGGACGCCATCATTGTAGTCGATCTCCCAGCGGATTCTGCCTGGGAAAAATGCATCTACCAACTCGAGGCGTTCCGGCCGGAAAAATTGCTTGCCGTGACAAAAATGAAAAACGGCAAAGAAGAACACAGCATCAATGCCCGCGGTAACATCGGAAACCCCTGCTACCTCACCAAGCAGTCTTGCGATGCGGCGCTGAAAGCACACCAGGCAGGATCGAACTAGTACAAAGTAGTCCAGCCCACCCTTTTCAGCTTTACCTGAAGGCGGACTCCAGGACCAGTTGCATGTGGTTCCAGGATGCCTGGTCTGCACGTTCGTTATGCCGCAGCGGCAGGCCGTACTCTTCGCCCTTGCTGGTGGCAATCGGGTTGCTGAACCCGTGCAAAGCGGTAGGCAGTAAAACGAACAGGCAATCGGCCTGCGTTTTCTTCATCTCGGTCTTGAACGCGTCCACGGCTTCAGCCGGAATCAGCACATCGTCTTCACCGTGATAGACGGCTATCCGCGCAGTGACGTCACCACCCTCATCCGGCGCAGCAACGCCCAGAGGCAGCGCGCCGTGGAATGATGCAACGGCCTTGAGATCCGCCGCGTAACGGGCCATGTGCAGGACAATCCCGCCACCCATGCAATATCCAATTGCAGCCGACCGGCCTGAATCAGTGCTGGAGTGTGCTTTCAGAACATCGAGTGCGGCATTAAACCGGCTGCGGACAACAGCCAGATCTCCGAGCAGGCCATTCATCAGCTCTCCCGCCTCGTCGGGGTTAGTTGCTACTGCGCCAGCACCGTACATATCGAGCGCCATACCGGTGTAACCCAGCTCGGCCAACATGTCGGCTCGCCGCCGCGCATAGTCATTCAAGCCCCACCACTCATGTACAACCACCACTCCAGGACGCTGCCCTTCAATCTCACCGTCCCATGCAATATAAGCTTTCATATCAACGCCGCCGGCGCTGTAAGTCAGTTCTTCAGATCGAATATTGGCCATCGGTTTAATACGCTCCATTGAATACTGCCAGGAATTTTACAGTTTACTGCAATCGGCAATTCATTGTGATTCAGCTATGCTGTCCCCAAATAACGTTCCAGTCTTCAAGGATTCAAACCAATGAACAACCCAGAAACCAGCAATGAAATCATCATGGACGCTTCCGCCCTGTACCGGGAGGAGGTGTTTACCGACAACGCAGTTGGAACCCTTCGCCGCCTGGCGCCGGTAACAGAAAACGGCGATCCGGACCCGGCCCGCCAGCCTCAATACATAGGCTCGACCCAGGTCATGACATCGGCCGGCCCGCTGCCACTTTCTTTCGAAATCCCTGCGGAATCTCTGAAGGAAGCCGCCGAGGGCTTTGGTGACGCCGCCAAGGGCGCGTTTGAGAAAACCATGGAAGAACTCAAGGAAATGCAGCGCCAGCAAGCATCTTCGATCGTCGTTCCCGGATCCGGATCCGGAATGGACCCGATGGGCGGCGGCATGGGTGGTGGCAATATCCAGATGCGCTGATTACACTGCACAGGATGCAGAGTAGAAAGTTCGGAAAGTTACTGATTGGAGCGATTGCGGCGCTGACCGCACTTGTATCCGGGCCCGGGTTCGCAGCAGATGACATCATTTGGCGCGAGGTCGATCCGGACAACCTGGTGTTCATGGAGTTGTATGAAGGCCAGGTAGTAATCGAACTCAACCCCTGGTTTGCACCCGAAACGGTCAAGCAGTTCCGCAAACTGGTCCAGGATCAATTCTATCGTGGACTCAGTTTTTACCGGGTCATTGATGGTTTCGTGGCCCAGGGCGGCGATGGCAGCGACCTGGGTGAGTTGAGTATGCTGCCGTTGATCGATGCCGAATTCGAATGGGATCTTTTCGAGAGTACACCTTTCACGCTGGTGCAGAAAGATGACCTGTACGCGTCTGAAACCGGCTTCGTGAATGGCTTCGCCACCGCCATCGACCGCGAAGAACAAAGAATCTGGCTCACCCACTGTCCCGGCGTCTTAGCCATGGCCCGTAATGACAGCCCGGACTCCAGTCGTACCGATTTCTACATCGTGATCGGCCAGGCTCCACGCTACCTCGATCGCAACATGAACATTTTCGGAAGGGTGATCGCAGGCATGGATGTAGTGCAAAAGATCAAGCGGGGCCCGGAAAATGAAAGCGGTATCTTCCAGAACGAAGAAAAAAGCAGTCGCATCCGTTCAGTCACACTGGCATCTGATATTCCAAAACGAGAGCGCCTGTCCGCATTTGTAATGGATACCAACAGCAAGGGATTTAAGAACCTGCTGGAGGACCGCCGTAACCGCAAACAGAAATTTTTCCTCACAAAACCGCCCAGGGTACTGGATATTTGCCAGGTACCGATGACGGGTCGTATCACCAAATAATACGCGGAACCCCCGCTTAACCAAGGAAACCCCGAATGCCCAAAAGCCTGATCATCACGCTAGTGATCGCTGTCCTGCTGGCCACTGGCCTCTATTACCGCAACGCAGCAGCTCCAGAATCTGCGTCAACGCAAGAGCCTGCTCGTGTTTCCGGGGTCAACCTGAACGCGCTGGACCCGGCCACCCGGCCACAGGACGATTTCTACCAGTTTGCAAATGGCGGTTGGTTGGACAGCACCGAGATTCCTGAGATGTATTCGGGCTACACGGTCTACCACCAGGTTCGGGAAGAAGCCGAGGTGGCGTTGCGCAGTATTATTGAGGAGGCCGCCAAGAACCGGGGCGAGAGCGGAACCGAATCCCAGCAGGTGGGCGACATCTATACCAGCTGGATGGATATCGAAACGATCAATGCACTTGGAATTGAACCGGTGCAGGCAAAACTGGATCGAGTGGCCGCGATTGACTCGCCGGAAACACTGGTCCTGACCATGGCAGAACTCAATCGAGCCGGGGTAGATATGCCCTTCGGATTCTACGTTTATCCGGACCTGAAAAATTCTACGAGTTATACCGTTTATTTCTCCCAGGACGGCATCACAATGCCGAGCCGTGATTACTATATCGAGCTTGAAAATGAGAACTTCTCTCGAGCCCGCCGTGCACTGCCCGCTTACATTGCCGGCATGCTGGCGCTCGCGGATACGGCAAACCCCGGTGCAGCAGCCGGCCGTGTCTATCGCCTGGAAGCTTTCATTGCAAAGGCACAGTGGGATTCAGTTGATAATCGTGACCCGGAAAAAACCTATAACCCCTACCCGGTGCAAAAACTTTCCGCATTGGGTGGGAATATCGACTGGACAGCTGTCAGGGACGTGATGGGGCTTGAAGCTGTCGACAAACTCATCATTCAACAGCCCAGCTATTTCGAGATGCTTGACCGGTTGATCGTCGACGTACCGCTGGAAACCTGGAAAGACTACCTGACCTTCCGGGTACTGGACGGAGCCGCACCTCAGCTTGATGACACCACGGCCGAAATCCGATTCGACTACCGTAACCGCATACTCAATGGCCAGCAGGAAGAGCGTCCGAGATGGAAGCGCGGTATCAGCGTGGTCAATAGACTGGTCGGGGAAGCCGTGGGCAAACTCTACGTGGCTGAATATTTCCCACCCCAAGCCAAGGCAAAGATGGAAGAACTGGTCGGGAATGTCATCGCAACGCTGGATGAAAGCCTGGAGGAACTCGAGTGGATGAGCGTCGAGACCCGTGCAAAAGCCAGGGAAAAACTGTCGAAATTTTCTCCGAAAATTGGCTACCCGGATGAGTGGAAGGACTACTCGAAGCTGCGGATCGTTGCCGGGGACCACGCCGGAAACCTGGCCCGGAGTATCGAGTGGGACCACCAACGTGACCTCGAGAAACTCGGCAAGCCAGTAGACAATAAAGAATGGGGAATGACACCACAGACGGTTAACGCTTATTACAGCCCGGCCAAGAATGAGATCGTGTTCCCTGCTGCACGACTGCAACCGCCGTTTTTCCAACTCAATGCCGACGATGCGATTAACTATGGAGCCGTCGGTGGCGTGATCGGCCACGAAATCAGCCATGGCTTTGATGACAAGGGCAGCAAATTCGATGGCGACGGCAACCTGGTCAACTGGTGGACCGAGGAAGACCGGATGGCTTTTGAACAGCGCACCAAAGTGCTGGTCGAGCAATATAATGCGTTTGAGCCGGTGGAAGGTATGACCGTCAATGGCGAGTTGACGCTGGGTGAAAACATAGGCGACCTGTCGGGAATCGCCATGGCCTACCGTGCCTACATCCGAAGCCTGAATGGACAGGAACCTCCCATCATCGACGGGTTTACTGGAGCGCAGCGTTTTTTCATCGGATACGCGATGTCACGCAAAGGCAAGTACCAGGAAGAAGCCATTGTCAACCGGATTGCATCCGACTCTCACTCGCCGCTGAAATACCGGGTAATTGGCCCATACCGCAATATAGACGCTTTCCACGAAGCATTCGAAACCCGGGAAGGCGATGGCATGTGGCTACCGCCGGAGCAACGGGTCAGGCTCTGGTGATCAGGGTAGCTAAAGCCGGACCGCGATTTACGTCTTCATCGACTGGATAAACGCATCGGCTTCTTCGATTGCCTTCTGCATTTCTGAAATCAACCGTGCCGTGTCGCGCTCGATGCCGTCCAGTTCGTTGCGCAGTGCGCCAATGGCCCGTGCGTTGAGGTTGTGTTTCAGCGCCAGGACCTGATCCTGGAACGATTCGAGTACTGGGTCCATGGTGCTCTCGGCGCGGCGCATGGCTTTCATCATTTGCCCGTAGCGGCGTTGCGTGTCCTTGAGCAGTGCCTCGCTGTTGCGACGTAAATCCGCGCGTTTGTACTCAGCCAGCTCGTTTTCCCACTCATCGAACAGGTCTTCGGCCACCGATTCGACGGCGTCAATTCGCTCACTGACCTGCCCGGCTTCATCTACGCTCTGCAGATACTCTGCATTCAGACGGTCATACACTTCTTCCAGGTCACCGCCGTCGACGCTCACCACGCTGCGAAATTGCTCCAGCGCGTCTGCGAATTGTTCACTGGCCTCGTCCTGGGCATCGCGCGCTTCTTCTACACGATCGACCAGGATGTCGCGCTTCTCAACACCAAAACCCTCCATGGTCTTGTAGTAAGCGGTGCTGCATGACGTGATGCAAGCGGCCACCAGCAACAGGCAGATGAATGGGATCAAAATACGTTTGGTCATGACTTGTTTCCCTCAGATTTCTCCGAATTGCAGGTCGGCGAGGTGAGCGTACAATTCATTGTTGGCCGTCAGTTCGCTGTGTGTGCCCACTGCCTCAATCCTTCCATGGTTCATTACCAGGATGCGATCAACCTTCTTAACCGTGGCCAGGCGGTGGGCGATGACCAGCGTGGTGCGATCCTGCATCAGGCCTTCCAGCGCTGCCTGCACCAGTCGCTCGCTTTCGGCATCCAGTGAACTCGTCGCCTCGTCCAGTAACAGGATGGGAGGATCCTTCAATATCGCACGGGCAATGGCGACTCGTTGCCGCTGGCCGCCGGACAGGCGCGTTCCGCGCTCGCCGAGGAAGGTATCGTAGCCGTCCGGCAGGTTCTGGATAAACTCGTCCGCCGCCGCCATGCGCGCCGCCTCCCGTACTTCGGCGTCACTGGCGTCAGGACGGCCGTAGCGGATGTTTTCCATCGCACTCTCACCGAACAACACCGTTTCTTGCGGAACCATGCCGATCTGGCGGCGTAACTCGCGTGGATCGAGTTTTGAAATATCCTTACCTTCGACCAGGATCTTTCCGGACAGCAGGTCATAAAAACGTAGCAGCAGCTGGAAACTAGTGCTTTTTCCTGCACCCGAAGGACCCACGATAGCCAGCGTATCACCCGGCTTGATATCCAGCGTGAAATCATCCAGGGCCAGGCTATCAGGCCGTGAAGGGTAGCTGAAACGGACCTGTTCGAATTGAATCCGGCCCTCCATACGGGCTGGCAAATGTTCGGGATGGTCCGGGGCCTGTATAGCAGGCTCTGCATGCAGTAGCTCGGATAGCCGCTCCATTGCACCCGCCGCCCGCTGAATTTCACCCCACAGGCTGCTCAGCGCCGTGGCGGAAGAGCCGACAAAGAACGCGTACATCAGGAACTGGCCGAGTTGCCCACCTGTCATTTGCCCCGCAATTACAGCACGTGAACCCGCCCACAGGAACAGTGTCAGCATGCAGAACACCAGTACGAAAGCGAGACCGATCAGTATGGCGTTCATCCTGATGCGCTGGACCGCCGTCAGGAAACTGCTTTTGACCGCTTCGGCATAACGACCGATTTGCAGGTCTTCCAGCGTGAATGACTGCACGGTCTGTATCGCATTGAGCGTCTCGCCCGCAAGACCGCTGGTGTCCGCAACGCGATCCTGAGACTGGCGCGACAGTGTACGGATATAGCGGCCGACGATGATGACCGGCAGCACCACAACGACGATTCCAACCAGCGTATAAACCGCCATCTGGGGGCTGGTCAGGATCAGCATGACCAGTCCGCCGATCAGACTCAGCGTGGAGCGCAGGGCGATGGAAAGCCCGGAGCCGGAGATGCTCTGCACCAGAGTGGTGTCGGTGGTCAACCGGGACAGAACCTCGCCGGTACGCGTCACTTCAAAAAAGGCCGGGTCCATCCGAATCACGCGGGCATATACAGCATTCCGGATATCAGCCACCACGCGCTCACCCAGCCAGGTCACCAGGTAGTAGCGGACCGAGGCAAACAGGCTGAAAACAACCGTGGCGGCCAGGAACCAGCCAAAATAGCGATTAACAGTGGCCAGGTCCTGAGCGATAAACCCGTTATCTATCAGATAGCGCAACGCAACGGGCATGGCCAGCATGGCTCCGGAGGCGATTAGCAAGGCGATGATGGCCGCTGTCAGCGTCCGGTAGTACGGCGTAATGAAAGGCCAGAGGGTTTGCAGCGGCTTGAGCGATTTGGCGCGGGGCCGTTCACTGCTTGACTGTTCACTCATAGAAATGCCCCTGACATATCCGAAGAGTATGGGGGCATTTCAGGTGTGTTGAAAGGGCAGATCAGCCTTTCAGGTGGGGTGGCGAAGTCCTCTCTGGCTGCGGTTCAGGTTTCTGATCAATAGTTTGAGCAAGTAGCCCCCGGTCAAATCCCAATTATTCATTTTCTCCGTCTCCGCAATCTGTTGTTAATTAACAGTACTCTGCGGCCACTAAAAAGTTGGTCACTCCTGTGAAAAAAATTTCCTCCAGACTACTCTCCCGCTGATTCCTGCCATTCCCGGGGATCAATTTTGTAATAGGATTGCAGGATCTCGAAGAGTTCCTGGTGGTGCCGGGCCATCCGCCCCGGCTTTTCAAAAAACGTCTCCGTCGCCACCGCGAAAAATTCCGCCGGATTAGTGGCCCCGTAATGATCCAGCAGTGAGCGCCGCCCGCTGCGGGCATCCCGTTGCAGAACCGCGTACTCACCGGACAAGGCTGCGGCCCAGCTGCGGTAACTGGACTCGCCCGCCAGCAGAGGCGCACCGTCTGCACTGCCGGTCTCGCTGTCCAGCTGATGGGCAAACTCGTGCAACACGACATTGCTGCCGTCAACGAAGTTTCGTGCGCCGTGCAGCACGTTATCCCAGGCCAGGATAACTTTGCCATTCTGCCAGGACTCACCCAGCAATCCTTTCCTGCCGTGACTGACGACACCGGATGCATCGGTTTCAGATCGCGTCACCACGAATGCACTGGGATAGATGATGATGTATTTCAACCCTGCGTAAAGCCCGCTGTTGCGGTTCAGTTGCAGCATGCAGGCTTGCGCCGCGATGGTGATTCGCATTTCGACTGTCACTTCCAGCCCCCCTGCGCCCGAAAAATGCTTCTGATGCAGGAACTGCTTGATCAACTGCCGTAGTTGCAGACGCAGCGGCATTGGCAGGTTCCGGTATATGCCGATATTGCGTTCAAGGATCTCAACCCATTCTTCCGGAAAAGGAGCGGCAAGCGCCCGTTTCAGGCGGTAGCGGGGGACCCACAGCGCGATTGCGATTGCGGCCACAACCGCGATTAGAAATACCCAGGGATTCATGCTGGCCTAGACTACCCGCGAATTCCCCCGACAACCAGCAACGAATGGGTCATTCACTATTGGGCCATCACCCGGAAATCAGGACACAATTGATCTGAATCGCGGAAAAAAAGCGCATATTGCCCTACTCTTAAAGATGCGGAAACTCGTAACGTGGGTTTCCGTTCCATACCTATCTGGAAAGCCGAGGATAAAGTGATGGCGATTGCACGAACCCTGAAATCCTACCTGGAAAGCCACAACGTACACTACGAAATGGTAGAACATTCCCATACAGATTCTGCCATTGATTCCGCGAAGTCCGCCCATATTCCTGCACACCAAATGGCAAAAGCCGTTGTGCTGGAAGACAGCGCAGGCTACATCGTCAGTGTTCTTCCTTCAAACAACCACGTAAACCTGGGTTGGGTGAACGAAGAATTACAGCGTGATCTCAAGATGGCCACGGAGCCCGAACTGAGAGGGCTGTTCGAAGACTGCGAAACAGGTGCCGTTCCGGCCCTTAGTAACGCCTATGGGTTAAAAGTCATCTGGGATGACCAGCTTAGACATGCCACGGATATTTATATCGAAGCAGGCGACCACGAACACCTGATCCATCTGAAAGGTGATGACTTTCAGAAGCTCATGGCCAGTTTGCCGCACAGCGTGATCAGCGCCGGTAAAGAATATTCGCGCTGGGTCTACGAATAACACGACCGTGCGTTCCGGAGGCGGCAGGCTGACCTTATAGTGCTTGCCGGATCTCCAGCAGCTTGACCTTCACACGTGCTGCATTTTCATTTCCCATCCGCAGCAGGATTTTTTGTCCTGCGGGACGTGCTTCCAGTTCCGGATCGGTAAAAAGGAAGTAAGCCTCAGGTTTCATCAGCTCTACCGGCTGATCTGCCACCGGGGTGGCCAGCAGCTCGTCGATTATCTCGGCCAGACGACCATCAAAATCACCATCGGCATAACCCATTTGCTGATAGGCCTGACGGAACAGGGGTTGGTGACTGCGATACAAAGCCACCAGTTCATTGACATCAACGCCCTCCAGCATTTCGACGTATGGCGTATAGCGGTCGAAATTGCCAGGGTCAATGACGAACTGGGGAATTTCATCACCCTCTTCGTTATGAATGATTTCTTGCGGCTGATCATTTGAAGTGGCGATGAAAACGCTTTGCGGCCCCTCCACCACCTGCACCACAGCGGGAATCTGCCGGCTGCCCAGGGTGTCAATAGTCGCCACGATGCGCGAAATAACATTATCGCTGACCACGTAACGGCCAACGGCGGGCTTACCAATCAGGCCACCCAGCGTATCCAGAACTAACGTGTCACTGTCTTCCAGCATGGGCAATGGAACTTCATCTACCTGCGGTTTCTCCACCGCCTCGATACCGGGTTCAGGCTGCAGAGCGACCGCCGGTTCTTCTGCCTCCGTAACAGGAGGAGGAGCGGTATCCGGAACAGTAGTCCGAACCGGCGGAGTCGCCTCAACGACCACTTCGGGTTCTACCGGCTGCGTGGCCGTGAAGAAGTACCAGGCACCAAAACCCAGCAGGATCAGGACCACGACGATTACCCAATTTTTCATAAGTTTCCACTCTGCATGTCTGCCAACATTATGGCACAAGAATCTGATGGTTCACGCTAACTGTGACCCCCTGTCGATGTCAGGGTTCAGCCGTTTTCCTACAAAAAC
>CAYUBS010000068.1:0-15441 GCA_964443145.1 uncultured Wenzhouxiangellaceae bacterium
AGCCACCGCAAGCCGATCATGGAGCCGCAAGATGTCACGAAACTGGATTTCATTTCCGCGTACCGAAGGCGAAGCTTCAAGGCAAGCTCATTGTGATTTGCCACAGGGTAGCTATGAACGTGAGTTGGGCAGGGAAGGTTTTTTCGGTCCCGCAACCCACATGTATCACCGCCACCGGCCGACAGACTGGATTCGTTTCGAAGGCAATCTGAAACCCCGCGCGTTCGACACCACCCGGCTGGGCCCGTCCGGCCCAAGTCCCTGGGATGCCTTTGGCTTACTTCACAATGCACATATGAAAATGCGAACCTGGACGATGGCGGGCTCGATGCAGCATCTGGCACGTAATGCCGACGGTGACGAATTGCTCTTTATACACAGTGGCGCCGGACATCTGTTTTGTGACTATGGGCACCTGGAGGTGCGCGATGGCGATTACATTGTCATTCCGCGCAGCACCATGTGGCGCCTGGAATCGGATGGACCCATGCAGCTATTGATGATCGAGGCAACCGGCGGCAGTTACACGCTGCCCGACAAGGGTATGTTGGGGCCGCACGCTATCTTTGATCCGGCCGTTCTGGATTTGCCTGCTATTGATGAGGCCTTTCTAGCTCAGCAGGATGAATCGGAGTGGGAGGTACAGATAAAGAGCCGCGACGAAATCAGCCGACAAACTTTCCCGTTCAACCCGCTCGATGCGATTGGATGGAAGGGTGACCTGGCCCCGGTGCGGGTCAACTGGCGAGATATCCGCCCTGTGCTTAGCGACCGCTATCATCTGCCGCCGTCGGTCCATACGACGTTCGTGGCCAACCGGTTCGTGGTTTGCACGTTTGCCCCGCGACCCTTCGAAACCGACCCCGGCGCATTGAAAGTGCCGTTTTTCCATAATAACGATGACTATGACGAAGTAATTTTCTATCATCAGGGGGAGTTCTTCAGCCGCGACAATATTCATCCGGGAATGATCACGTACCACCCGGTTGGCTTCGCTCATGGTCCGCACCCCAAGGCCATGGGTAATGCCTTTGAACAAAAATCGCGCGGAACCGATGAAGTTGCCGTGATGATCGACACCCGCGACTCGTTACTGGTGGATGAGCAGGCGACTGCCATCGAGTGGGACGGCTACGTTAATTCCTGGAAGGAGTAATACATTGAAACTGGCATCACTTAAAAACGGCGGCCGTGACGGGGCGTTAATCGTTGTAAACCGCGACCTGACACATTACGTAACCGCAGCAGACGTGGCAGATACCCTGCAACAGGCGCTTGATGACTGGGCCGATGCTGCGCCGCGGCTCAATGCCATTTCGGAGGCGCTCAACCTTGGGCAATGTGAGGACGCACACAGGCTGGACTTCACGGCACTGGCGTCGCCACTGCCGCGCGCTTACGAGTTTCTTGATGGCAGTGCTTACCTGCCGCACGTTGAGCGCGTCCGCCGTGCCCGCGGTGCCGAGGTGCCTAAGTCGTTCTACGAAGATCCACTCATGTACCAGGCTACATCGGCAGGGTTTCTGGGGCCCAGAGACCCGGTCCGTGTGGTCAGCGAAGAGTACGGCATTGATTTTGAATCTGAAGTGATTGTTGTCACCGATGACGTGCCGATGGATATCAGTGCTGAGGCCGCGGCGGATCATATCCAGCTAATCGGCCTGGTGAACGACGTCAGCCTGCGTAACCTGATCCCCGGGGAGCTGGCCAAGGGTTTTGGTTTTATTCAGTCCAAACCCCGGTCGGCATTGTCGCCGGTGCTGGTCACGCCTGATGAACTCGGTGATGCCTGGCAGGATTCGGTAGTGCACCTGCCGCTTCGCTCCTGGCTCAACGGCGAACTTTTCGGCCAACCTGAAGCGGGTGTGGACATGCAGTTCAATTTTGCCCGCTTGGTGGCTCATGCTGCAAAAACCCGCCCACTCAGCTCGGGTACCATCGTGGGCTCTGGAACCATTGCCAACGAGGATGAAAGCCTTGGCGCATCCTGCCTGGCCGAGAAGCGAATGCTGGAGATCATCGCGGGCGGTAAGCCGGTCACTCCGTTCATGAGTTTCGGCGATTCAATCCGGATTGAAATGCTGGATAAGCATGGAGCGTCAATCTTCGGTGCGATAGAACAGCTTATAGAACCCTATGGCAGCTGATTCGACTATCGAGCCGGTCCTCTACAGCTACTGGCGAAGTTCATCCGCCTACCGGGTGCGCATCGCACTGAACCTGAAGGGCATTGAATACCGGCAAAAATTCGTGCACCTGGTGAAAGGCGGGGGCGAGCAGCATGGGGCTGAGTACCGTGACATCAATCCGCTGGGGTTGGTGCCGGCGCTGGTCCACGGGGACCTCACCATCGTTCAATCGCTGAGCATTTGCGAATATCTCGAAGAAACGTTCGGCGGCCCGCCCCTGTTACCGTCCGACCCTGGCGGCAGAGCCCGCGTGAGAAGCATTACGCAGTCCATTGCCAGCGAGATCCAACCCCTGAACAACCTGGCGGTAATGCAATACCTGGCTGAACAGATGCAGCAGGACAGTAGCGCCATTAATGGGTGGTATACACACTGGGTGGAAAGGGGTTTTTCTGCAGTAGAGGCCTGGTTGTCAGCAGATTCCGGTTCAAATTACTGCCACGGTGATTCGCCAGGATTGGCAGATTGCTTCCTGGTTCCGCAGGTATACAATGCCGAGCGCTTTTCTTGTGATCTGCAGCCATATCCACAGATCAGACGGATCACGGCGCAATGCCGATCTTTGCCGGCGTTTGCTGCAGCCGAGCCAGAGAACCAGCCGGATGCCGGCTAATTAGTCCATTTGGCACTTAACTCGAGTGCCTGCATGCGGCATAATCCCCTGTTGTACCTCTCAAAGCTGTGGTTTCATGCGAAAACTAGTTGTTGTTATTTTCACGCTGTTGCTTGCGTCCTGCGCTGCACCCAGGCCTGCCCCGAATTCGTTTAACGATGCGGAAGAGGCGATCGATGCCGCGGTGGCGGCCGGGGCCGAAGAGCATTCGCCGGTGGAACTCCGCTTCGCACGCGAGAAACTCGCAGAAGCGAATAAGGGGATGGAGTACAAGCAATACGACAAGTCGATTTACCTGATCGACCAGTCAGAAATTAACTCCGAACTGGCCATCGAGAAATCAGGTGCAGCCCAGGCCCGGATAAAGGTCGCTGAGCAGGCCCGTAGCAATGAAATCCTTCGTGAAGATTACGAAAACACCTTCGGGGAGGATTTCAAATGAACGGACGTATCCAGCGGTTTACTCTTGCCATGTTCATGACCGTCGCCTTCGCGGCCTGTACCACCGCACCCAAGCAGGACCTGGCGCTTGAACAGGTCCGGTCCCAGCTGGATGAGCTGAAGTCCAATCCGGATCTGTCAGGCTACGCGCCGCTGGCGCTGGGTGAGGCTGAAAGGGCTCTGCGCCAGGCGGAAACTGCGCAAGGTGATAAGACTCACCGGATCCATCTTATTTATATGGCAGACCGTAGAATTCAGATTGCACGTACCGTGGCCCAGCGTGAACAGCTGGAAGTAGAGTACCGGGAATTGGTTGATGACCGTAACGCCATGTTGATCAAGGCGAGCCAACTCGAGGCCGACCTGGCCCGGAGGGAAGCCGAACAGGCCAGGATCATGTCCCAGGCGACGGCTGAAGACGCCCAGCGCGCCAGGGAAGAAACACAGGCGGCCCAGCAGCGCGAAGCCGAGTCGGTACGCAGTGCAGAAAGCGCATTCGAGGAAGCACAGCAGGCCAAGGCTCTGGCTGCTTCCAGCGCAACGGAAGCCCAGTTGGCTAAACGCGAAACCGAGCTCGCAGTCGAGCAGGCGGATACGCTTCGCCGGCAGTTGGAGAATCTGCAGTTACGCCAGACCGAAAGCGGAGTGGTCGTGACACTGGGGGACGTATTGTTCGAGTCGGGAGAAACAAAACTTCGGCAGGAAGCCATGGCCAGCCTCGTCGAAGTGGTGGATTTGTTGCAGAGTGAGCCGGACAAAAAAATCCGTATTGAGGGGCATACCGATGCAACCGGTGACTCGGAAACCAACCTGGAGATTTCTGAACGGCGGGCTAATGCCGTATTCGAAGCACTGGTATCCCTTGGCGTTGATGCATCCCGGTTCACAACGGCCGGTATGGGTGAGGATTTTCCCATCGCGAGCAACGACACCGAGGAAGGCCGGGATCAGAACCGCCGGGTCGACGTCATTCTGCTGGACAAATAGAGGGTGCCCCTTGGCGCTTGCGGTTCTTCGTTATTTGGGCTAGATTTAGTTCAGTCACATGGTTTTATTCACTGAAAACGGAGTCCGCGGATAATGGCTTTCAAAGCTATCATTCGCCTCATGTCACCAGCTGAACCCGTTTTTACCCGTTTGTATCAAGATTCTGAAAATCCAGTCGAAGTTTTCCGACAGGTTATCTTCTGCCGTGCTTCGTAGTCTGTACCACGTTATTGAATCGGAGGAACCTCATGTTCGAACATCACCAGGAAGAATTGGAAAAACTGAAAGTTGAAAATGAAGATTTTTTACGTATCTACACTCGTCACCAGGAATTGGATAAGAGAGTAACGGCCGCTGAAGCCGGTACCGCTCCGATGGAAGACCTTGCCCTGAATCAACTAAAAAAAGAAAAGCTTTGGGCCAAAGACCAACTAGCCCGGATCATGGAAACATCAAGATCCTGAACAGTGGCAGACGATAGATCGACGGCCGGGGCATGTTCCCGGCCGTTTCTTTTTGGGTAGGCAGAAAGTGGGAGTTTTACATGTCCGTATTCAATAATGTCCTGGAGTTGATAGGCAGCACACCGGTTGTCCGGATCAACCATATGGACACAGGGCCATGCGAGTTGTTCATGAAACTCGAAAGCCAGAACCCCGGTGGTTCAATCAAGGATCGGATCGGTCTGAAAATGATTGAGGAAGCAGAAGCGGCTGGAAAGATCCGGCCCGGGGATACGCTGGTGGAAGGCACGGCCGGAAATACCGGGATCGGCCTCGCACTGGTTGCAGCACAAAAAGGTTATCCACTGACCCTGGTGATTCCGGACAAGATGAGCCGTGAGAAAATCTCGAACCTCAAAGCCATGGGGGCGAAGGTGGTGTTGACCCGTTCGGATGTCGCAAAGGGGCATCCGGAGTATTACCAGGACCTGGCGAAGCGTCTTGCTTCAGAGATGGATAACGCTTTTTTTATCAACCAGTTCAGTAACCCGTCCAATCCCCGTGCACACGAAGAAGTCACTGGTCCTGAAATCTGGGAACAGATGGAGGGTAACCTTGATGCCATCGTGCTCGGCGTGGGTTCCAGTGGCACGGTAACCGGCTTGTCCCGGTATTTCGCCAGGGAAGCACCGGAGTTGGAATTAGTACTGGCGGATCCGGAAGGGTCCATTCTTACCGAATACATCAACCAGGGCACGCTGGCCACCGAGAGCGGCAGCTGGATGGTGGAAGGCATCGGCGAAGACTTTCTGCCTACCATCAGCGATTTCACGCGGGTGAGCAAAGCCTACAGCATCAGTGACCGTGAGAGCTTTAGCATCGGCCGGGAGTTGTTGACCCGTGAGGGAATTCTCGGCGGCTCATCCACCGGCACCCTGCTGGCTGCTGCGTTGCGCTATTGCCGCGAACAAACGGAGCCTAAAAGGGTCCTGACCTTTGCCTGTGATACGGGCAACCGTTACCTGTCAAAAATGTATAACGATTTCTGGATGCGGGACCAGGGCTTCATGGATGTAGAGAACCATGGTGATTTGCGTGATTTGATCGCCCGGCCCTACGAGACACTCGACACCGTGACGATCAGCCCGGACGAGCCTCTGGCCAATGCCTATAAACGCATGAAGCTTTACGACGTATCCCAACTGCCGGTTATAACGGATGGCCGCCTGGTAGGTATTCTGGATGAATCAGACCTGTTGCTGGCGGTAGCGGAAACCCCTGATCGTTTCAACGATGCGGTCAGCGAGGCCATGGAAACGGACTTGACCGAGATTGATGTGAGTGCTCCGGTCGAAAGCCTGATGCCTATTTTTGACCGTGACTTCGTGGCCATCGTTAAGGACGGCGAGCAGTTTCTCGGCCTGATTACCCGAGTGGATCTGTTGAACTACCTCAGAAGGAAGGCGGACCGATAATGAGCGAAAAGACAGGGAAAAAGCACCGACTGGCTACCCGCGCCATCCACGCCGGTCAGAAACCGGATCCGACAACCGGCGCGATCATGACACCGATATTTGCCACCTCTACCTATGTGCAGCGCAGTCCCGGAGACCACCAGGGCTGGGAGTATTCACGTAGCCACAACCCAACCCGTGATGCCTATGAACAGTGCATTGCCGACCTGGAAAGCGGTACCCGCGGTTTTGCATTTGCCTCGGGAATGGCGGCAACCTCCACGCTGCTGGAGTTGCTCGATAGCGGGGATCACGTGGTGGCCGGAGATGACCTGTACGGTGGAACCTACCGACTGTTTCATCGCGTCAGGGAGCGCTCGGCGGGTCTGCGGTTCAGCTTTACCCGGCTTGAAGATGCTGCTGCGTTGCGCAAGGCCATGCGGCCCGAAACACGCATGGTCTGGGTGGAAACACCCACCAACCCGATGCTTAAAGTCGTGGATATCGCAGCAGCCGCTGAAATCGCTCATGAATTCGGGGCGTTGCTGGTGGTGGACAATACCTTTGCCTCACCGATCCTGCAGCGACCGCTGGAGCTGGGTGCAGATATCGTGATGCACTCGGCCACCAAGTTTTTGAATGGTCACTCTGACATGGTTGGCGGTGTCGCCGTGGTCGGTGAAAATCCCGAACTGGCAGAACGGCTGTGGTTCCTGCTCAACTCTGCCGGCCCTATCCAGGGCCCGTTTGACAGTTTCCTTGCCTTGCGTGGCCTGAAAACCCTGGCTTTGCGGATGCGCGCACATTGTGACAACGCGCTGCAGATTGCCCGCTGGCTGGATAATCATCCCGGAATCGAGCGTGTTATCTATCCTGGTCTTCCCCAGCACCCGGACCATGCCCTGGCGATGCGCCAGATGGGCGGGTTGGGTGGCGGTATCATCAGCATCGACCTGAAAGGCGGCCTGGAGCGGACCCGGCGATTTCTGGAACGCTGCGAACTGTTCTCGCTGGCAGAGAGCCTGGGCGGGGTGGAGAGCCTGATCAATCACCCTGCCATCATGACTCACGCTTCTGTTCCTCAGGAAATCCGCACGCGCCTGGGCATCAGCGATACGCTGGTGCGGTTATCCGTGGGTGTGGAAGACGTTGAAGACCTGATCGCGGACCTGGAGTTTGCCCTGGCCGATTAGTCACTAGCCCTTTTTCAGGCTGACGATACCGTCGATCTCAGTGAGTAGGTTTTCCCTGCAGATGTCTCCCTGCAGGTAGATCCTGGGGATCTCAGCAGGAGCCTCGGCTTCAAGTGTCTGTTTGATCAGTTGCAGGTCAGCCGGGTTGCGGATATAGACTTTAAGCATGCCCTGGCTATCCAGCCTGGCGTGAGAATCGCCAGTCAGCCGCAGACCTTCGTCCAGCAGGCTTTGCACATTACGCAATGATTCGCTGAGCTGGTTGGCGACCTGGTTTTCATGGTGTGTCTGGTGCCCTACAACACTGGCGGTGCCGGAGATAAGGAACTGTTGTGATCCGTTCAGCCGCAGGATGGTGCCACGGGAGAACAGCGGGCTCTTGGGGCCATATTTTCGCGGGTAACGCCACGCGCTGACCTGGCGGGGGTTTTCAACGTCTAGTCCGGGCAGGGCTGCGGCAATAAAGTAGACCTGCAGAGCTGGCTCCGAAGCCGGAGAACCGATGGCAGTGGCAGCGGGTAGAGGAGGGCGGTCGCCGGGATCGATCAGAACGGCATCCGCACGGCCCAGGCAGAATTGCCGGTAGAGTTCGTCATCACCTTCTCCCTGGTTGATTCCGGGGACGTAATTCCAGATTTTCAGAGGCCACTGGTGAGGCGACTGTTGCAGGTAAGTCTGCAGGATGTCGTAAGCTAACTTGCTGGATTCACGCATGCTCCCGGTTTCGCGCAAGTCCAGGGCAATGTGCCCCATGGTCAGTTGCTCGCCCTGGGCGAACCTCAGCCGGTCCCAGCTACCTGTTTTGATAGGTCCGGCACAGCGCCAGACTTCCACCAGAGGGGGGGTGCCCAGTTGATCGAGCGCAACCGGCACATGTCGGGGATCGGTGGAATCAAGCGGTGACTTGCCAAATTCGAAAACCGCCAGCACGTCGTCGGGCTTCTTCAACCAACGGCTTGCCGAGCCCTCCTGGTAAGAAGCATTCAACACCAGTGATTCACTCATGTTGGGCCCCATTCAAACGCTGAGCTCCGGCATATCACGAAAGAGTTCCAGCGATTCTGGATTGGCCAGTGCATCGCTGTTGGTGACAGGGCGGCCATGCACGATGTTTCGCACCGCCAGCTCAACGATTTTGCCGCTGATCGTCCTGGGGATATCCGTGACCCGGATTATTTTCGCCGGCACGTGGCGCGGGCTGGTGTTTTGCCGGATGGTCTTCCGGATCCGATCCTGCAGGGCATCGTCCAGTTCAAGCCCTTCGCGCAACTTCACGAATAACACCACGCGCACATCGTCGTCCCAGTCCTGACCGATACAGATGCTTTCCAGTACCTCATCCAGGCCGTCGACCTGGCGGTATATCTCGGAAGTTCCGATGCGTACGCCGCCCGGGTTCAGGGTTGCGTCCGACCGGCCCTGGATGACGTAGCCGCCATGTTCCGTTTTTGCAACGAAATCGCCATGTGCCCAGATCCCGGGAAATTTATTAAAATAGGCAGCATGGTATTTGCTGCCGTCCTCGTCGCCCCAGAAGCATACGGGCATGGCCGGGAAAGGCTGCGTGCAGCAAAGCTCACCGGTTTCTCCGATATCCGCGACGCTGCCATCTTCCCGCAGAATCTCGACGGCCATCCCCAGCCCTGGGCACTGCAATTCACCCGGCCACACCGGGAGGATGGGACAGCCCTGCATGAAACAGGAAACAATGTCAGTTCCGCCGGCAATTGAAGACAGGCAGAGGTTTTGCTTGATTTCCCGGTAGACGTATTCAAAACTTTCAGGCGCCAGTGGTGAGCCGGTTGATAGCAGCGTTACAAGTGAATTGAGCTGGTGTGTTTCACGGGGTTTTACGCCGGCTTTTTCCCAGCTTGCGATAGCTTTAGCCCCGGTTCCGAAAACCGTAATGCCAAGCTCGTCTATCAAATCGAACATGGCTGAGGGGCCTGGGTAAAAAGGAGAGCCTTCGTAGAGTATGACGGTCGCGCCCACCGCCAGGCTGCTCACCATCCAGTTCCACATCATCCAGCCACAGGTTGTGAAATAGCACATCCGGTCGGATCGCCGCAGGTTGTTGTGCAGCACCAGTTCCTTCAGGTGCTGGATTAGCGTGCCGCCAGCTCCGTGGGTGATGCATTTCGGGACCCCGGTCGTGCCGGAAGAGTAAAGGATGTAAACCGGGTGGTCGAAGGGCAGTTGCTCGAAAGCCACTTCGCTGGCCGGGTTGTCTACAAAATCGCTAAACCAGGCGGCTCCCCGGACCCTTTCAATATTTGCATCCTGGCCGGCGTGGGGCACCACCACCGTTTTCTCGATCGAGCTTATGGACCCGACGATCCCCCTGACCTTATCCAGACAGTCGTGGGTTTTGCCGTTGTAGCTGTAAGCTGCGGCACAAAACAGAATTTTTGGCTGGATTTGTCCCAGGCGTTCCACCACGCCATCAATACCGAAGTCTGGCGAGCATGAGGACCAGATGGCGCCTATGCTGGTTGTAGCCAGCATAGCAATCACGGTCTCCGGGATATTGGGCATGTAAGCGGCAACCCGGTCTCCGGTGACCACGCCTGCAGAGCGCAACGCCTCTGCGGTCCGGGCAACGGTCCGGTACAGCTCGTCGAAACTTATTTCAGAAGTTTCCCCGGTTTCCGATCTGAAAATCAACGCTGGCCTGTCATCGCGGTGGCGCAACAGGTTTTCGGCAAAATTCAGGCTCGCTTCCGGGAACCACTTTGCCCCGGGCATCTGATCGCCGTTCTCAAGCACGGTCTGTCCCGGTGTGCCGACAACCTCACAAAAGTCCCAGATCGTGCGCCAGAATTCTGACGGGTTTTGAACCGAATAGAGGTGCAGATCCCGGTATTCAAAAATACCGGGATCCAGTTCATTGCGGGCCAGGTCGATGAACCTGCGGATGTTCGCAGTCTGGCGCCGGACCGGCCCAGGTGACCAAAGGGGTTCAACCATAAATCAGCCCAGCAGGCTTTCCAGCTCGGGAATGACGCTGAACAGGTCTCCGGCCAGGCCGATATCGGCAATTTCGAAAATGGGTGCTTCGGAATCTTTGTTGATCGCTACGATCGTGCCTGCGTCCTTGATGCCGGTCACGTGCTGGATTGCGCCTGAGATACCAAACGCCAGGTACAGGTCCGGTGAAATAATCTTACCGGTTTGTCCCACCTGCATGTCGTTGGGGCAATAACCCGCATCGACTGCAGCCCGTGAAGCACCGACACCGGCACCCAGTTTATCCGCCAGGCTGTAGATCAGCTCGAAGTTCTCTTCGCTACCCAGGGCACGGCCACCGGATACAACTTTCGGGGCGCTCTGCAGATCCGGGCGTTCTCCGCCTTCCGATTCCAAACCGACATAACGGGTGTGGGCGACGGCATTGCTGCTTGCAGGGCGCTGCTCAACGCTGGCGCCTCCGGAACCTGCAGCCGCTTTCCAGCTGGCATTCCTGACCGTCGCAACGACCTTCGTGCCTTCCGCGGTGTCGACATCGACGATGGCGTTGCCGGCGTAAATTGGGCGCTTGAAGGAGGTCGGGCCGCTTACTTCCATAATGTCACTGACCTGGTTGACGCCTGCCAGCGCGGCGACGCGCGGCATCAGGTCGCGGCCGAAGGTGGTAGACGGGCCCAGAACGTGGCTGTAGTCAGCTGCCAGTGCCACGGCTTCTGCTGCCAAATTAGCGGCCAGAGGCGCTCCGAGGTGGTCGGCGTTGACCGCGATGACTTTGTTGACCGACTCGAGTGTCGCCGCTTCAGCGGCGATGGCGTCGATGCCATTTCCAAGTACGGCAATGTCAATGTCGCCGCCGATGGCTTGTGCACAGCTGACACATTTTGCAGTACTCATGTTCAACTCGCTGCCGTCGTGTTCGGCAATAATCAGAATGGTGCTCATATCAATCCCCTGTTCTTAAGTTCCTGGACCAACTGGGCCGCGTCCTCAACCATAATGCCTTTCTCACGCTGCGGTGGCGGCGCGTAGTGGCTAACGTTGATATTGCCTTCGATCGCTACCCCGAGTTCATCCAGGGGCACGACATCCAGGGGTTTACGTTTGGCTTTCATGATGTCGGGCAGTTTGACGAAGCGCGGTTCATTCATACGCAGGTCAACAGAAATCACTGCAGGTAAATCAACTTCAATGGTTTCCAGCCCGGCATCTACCTCGCGGGTGACTGAGGCGCTGTTGCCGGTCAGTACCATTTTGGATGCAAATGTAGCTTGCGGGCGATCCCACAGGGCGGCCAGCATCTGTGCGGTCTGGCTGTTGTCGTCATCGATCGCCTGCTTGCCAAGGATAACCAGGCCGGGTTGCTCGCGTTCGATGATTTTCAGAAATGCGCGGGCCAGGCTGAGTGGCTGCAGTGACTCCGGGGTCTGGATCTGAATCGCCCGGTCAGCGCCCATGGCCAGCCCGGTTCGCAACTGTTGCTGGCACTCATCGCCACCGGCAGAAACCACGATGACCTCGTCGGCGTTACCTGCTTCCCTGATCCGCAGTGCTTCTTCCAGTGCGATTTCATCAAAGGGGTTTACACTCATCTTGACGCCGTCGGTGTCGACACCGCTGCCGTCGGACAATACTCGGACGCGGACGTTATAGTCCACAACCCTTTTTATGCCAACCAGTATTTTCATCGGATTTATTTACTCCACTATCGGGTTTACATGTTTTGGTAATTGGGCCCGCTGCCGCCTTCGGGGGTGACCCAGTTAATTATTTGGTATGGATCCTTGATGTCGCAGGTCTTGCAGTGCACACAGTTTGCAGCGTTGATTTGCAAGGCTTTTTCTGCCCCGTTCTCCACCATCTCGTAAACGTGGGCCGGGCAAAACCGGGTGCAGGGGTTATTGTATTCCGTGACGCAGCGGGTGGTGCAGATATCCGGTTCCAGGATCTGCAGATGAACCGGCTGGTCTTCTTCGTGTGCCGTGGCAGCGAAATACACCGAGGCCAGACGGTCGCGTGGCGGCAGGTCACGGTCCACCCATTTACGGTCCGGTGGGGTATAGCCGTCCAGTTTCTTCAGCGAAGAATCGTCCGCATGGACCGACAACGTGGTGGGTAGCTTGCCGAACGTCACTGTCTCAATGGCGGCCCGGATAAAGCCGCGCCAGAATCCTTTGTAGAACGCCGGGCGAATATTGCGCACCTTGTAGAGTTCTTTGACCACGGCCGAAGCACGCAATTTCTGATCGAAGCCCTGTGGTGTCGAAGTCTCTGCGATGTGATCTGCTGCCAGGATTCCGCAACGCATGGCCTGGTGGGTGCCCTTGATTTTGGGCACGTTCAGCGTGCCGGCGGAATCGCCTATGATCAGGGCGCCCGGCATTTCGGTTTTCGGCAATGACTGGTAGCCACCCTCGGCAATCGCGCGCGCGCCGGAGGACAGGATTTCGCCGCCTTCGAGCATGGCATGCACCATCGGATGGTTTTTCATCTGCTGAAAAGCTTCGAACGGTACAAATTCCGGGTCCTGGTAATCGAGGCCGCAAACAAATCCGATGGCTATGCGGTCTTTATCCAGGTGATAAATGAAACTTCCGCCATAGGTATGTGAATCCAACGGCCAGCCGGCAGTGTGCTGGACCAGTCCGGGTTGCGATTTACCCGGCTGAACCCGCCACAGTTCCTTCATTCCGATGCCGTAGGTCTGAGGATCGGAGTCTTTGTCGAGCTCGAATTTGCGGATCAGCTGTTTGCTGAGGTGGCCCCGGACGCCCTCGCTCAGAATGGTGACCGGTGCATGGATTTCGATGCCCTGCATATAGGTGTCTTTGGGCTGGCCGTCGCTGCCAACGCCCATGTCGCCGATGATCACGCCGCCGACCGCACCGTCCTCCGTATAGCGGATTTCCGATGCCGCGTAGCCAGGGAAAATATCCACTTCCAGCGCTTCGGCCCGGGTGGCCATCCAGGCGCACATGGCACCCAGAGAAACGATGAAGTTACCGTGATTTTTCTGTTGTGGCGGTGTGGGCAACCGGAACCTGCCTTTCTGGCTCAGCAACCAGATCTCGTCACGTTCAACGGGAATGCAGACCGGGGGTGGATCCTCACGCCAACCGGGCAGCAATTCATCCAGCGGCTCGGGTTCGATCACAGCACCTGACAGGATATGCGCGCCGATTTCGGAGCTTTTTTCTATCACCGCAACCATCAGGTCGGGTTTTTTCTGTTTCATGCGAATGGCGCAGGACAAACCAGCCGGACCAGCGCCGACGATAATAACGTCATATTCCATGATTTCGCGTTCAGTCATTCTTCTTCCCCGGTCTCGCTACTGCCTCTCGAAAACATACCATTATAGCCATTCGGCGGCACTTGATGTATGGCATATCAGGCCAATATTTTTGTCCTTGTTATGAGCCATGTTCGGGTTCGATTGCCGGAATTGAATTAGAATGAATTTATGATCAAGTCTGCAAGGATAAGAATTGCCATTCTGGCGCTGATGCTCGCAGTCAGCCACGTGGCCCTGATCAGCCACGTAACGGCTCATTTCGAGCCTGGCCTGGGCCAGTGTGAACTGTGTGTCGGCCAGGCCCAGTTGCTTACCGCCATTCCGGCAGCTGATCACAGCATCTGCATGGATCTGCAGACAGTCGTATCACATTTCGAAACACCAACCCTTGTCACACCAACCGCACACCGCTTCGCTTTCCAGCAACGGGCTCCTCCCCTCACATCTTCCTAGATCCGAACACCTGGTACGACCGGTTTTTACGCCGTATTCCGGGTTGATGAATGATTTCTACGGAGATGACCCATGAAAATTCAATTAAGGCACCTGCTAATGGTATGCGTGCTGCTCTGCTGCTCCGGAGGTTTAGCGCAAGCCGCCCAGAGCAATGAACTGGATGCTCTGCGCGAAGAAATTCGCCAGATGCGCAGTGACTATGAAGCGCGGATCGCCAACCTTGAGGCCCGCCTCGACGTTGCCGAGGAGAAAGATGCTACCCAGACCTCGCTGGCACAGGAACCTGTTGCTGCACAGGATGCATATGCACCCGAGCCTTACACTTCCGCTGAAACGGTCTCGGTCGCGCAGGATAACTCGTTCAACCCGGCTATTGGCGTGATCTTCCAGGGCCAGGCCTGGTCTTACAGTCAGGATCCCGGAGACTACCTCATTCCTGGCTTTCCGCTGGGCGGGGAGGCAGGGCCGGCGCCGGAAGGGCTGTCACTGGCCGAAACGGAGATCACCATGTCGGCCAACGTGGATGACAAATTCACCGCGATGCTGACCGTGCCCATCGTCATAGAAGACGGTGATGTGGTTGTGGAGCTGGAGGAAGCCTGGGTAGAAACCCTGACACTGCCGGGTGGCCTGGCCCTGCGCATGGGCCGGTTTTTCTCTGATATCGGCTATCTCAACAGCAAGCATTTCCACTCCTGGGATTTCGCCGATCAGCCACTGGTTTACCAGGCTTTCCTGGGTAGTCAGTACATTGATGACGGATTGCAGTTGCGTTGGCTGGCGCCTACCGATTTCTATCTCCAATTCAGCGGCGAGGTCCTGCGCGGTGATCGCTACCCGGCCGGCGGCTCGGCCAATTCCGGTGTTGGCGCCGCCACCCTTGCGGTCAAGACCGGCGGTGATATCGGTTTCAGTAACAGCTGGTTGTTGGGTTTCTCGTGGTTGCGGGCGGACGCTGTCGAGCGCGAGTCCGGCAGCGAAGACGATCCGCTGTTATTCACCGGTGACTCGGATATTTTCATCGCTGACTTCGTCTGGAAATGGGCGCCCAATGGTAATTCCCGGCAGAAGAACTTCAAGTTTCAGGCAGAGTACATGTGGCGCAATGAGGACGGTGACTACTCTTTGCCGGATGGCACCGCAGGCCCCTGGGATTACAGCCAGCGAGGCTGGTATGCGCAAGCTATTTACCAGCCATTTCCACGCTGGCGCTTTGGCGGGCGCATTGACGGTTTGTCTGCCGACACCCCATCCAGCATGTGGGCCGGCAGCCCCCTCTACCCAGGCGGCAAAAACCCGATGCGTTACAGCCTGATGATGGACTGGTCCAACAGCGAATTCAGCCGCTTGCGCTTCCAGTACAATCATGACAGCGCCACGCAATTTACCGACAACCAGTTCGGCCT
>CAYUBS010000069.1:0-15435 GCA_964443145.1 uncultured Wenzhouxiangellaceae bacterium
CGTGACCAATCGTTCCCACGTTTACGTGGGGCTTAGTACGTTCAAATTTTTCTTTGGACATCGATCAAATCCTCTACAATCTGTCTGTGCTCTGAACCTTTCGGATCAGGCGGTTTTCTTGATAATTTCTTCGGCAACACTAGCCGGCGCTTCGGCGTAGTGGTCGAATTCCATGGTGTAGGTCGCACGGCCCTGGGTCTGAGACCGCAGGTCAGTTGCATAACCAAACATTTCTGACAGCGGCACGTGGGCGTCAATAACCTTGCCTGCCGGACCGTCTTCCATGCCCTGAACAATTCCGCGGCGACGATTAAGGTCACCCATCACGTCACCCATGTAATCTTCCGGAGTGACAACTTCCACTTTCATCAATGGCTCGAGCAGTACCGGGCTAGCGATAACCGCAGCGTTCTTGAATGCCATTGAACCGGCAATCTTAAAGGCCATCTCGTTAGAGTCGACCTCATGGTATGAGCCATCGTATAAGGTAACCTTGACATCAACCATCGGGTAACCGGCGATTACACCATTGCCAACCTGTTCCTGAATACCTTTATCAACAGAGTTGATGTATTCACGCGGAACCACACCACCAACGATGGCGTTTTCAAATTCGTAGCCACCACCCTGCTCCATTGGCTCAAGCTTGATCTTGACGTGGCCGTACTGGCCGCGACCGCCGGACTGGCGAACGAACTTGCCTTCTGCCTCGACAGCCTTGCGAATGGTTTCGCGGTAAGCCACCTGCGGACGACCTACATTGGCCTCAACACTGAACTCGCGCCGCATGCGGTCAACGATGATGTCCAGATGCAACTCACCCATGCCGGAAATGATGGTCTGGCCGGATTCTTCGTCCGTATGAACACGGAAAGAAGGATCTTCCTGGGCCAGCTTGCTCAGCGCAACACCCATCTTCTCCTGGTCAGCCTTGGTCTTCGGCTCAACAGCTACGGAGATTACCGGTTCCGGGAATTCCATACGCTCCAGCGTAATGGGTTCCTTGAGGGAACACAGCGTGTCACCGGTCGTCATGTCTTTCAGACCGACGGCAGCCGCAATATCACCCGCCCGCACTTCTTTAATTTCTTCACGGGTATTGGAATGCATCTGCAGGATACGGCCAACGCGTTCTTTCTTACTCTTCACAGGGTTATAAATCGAGTCGCCGGATTTCAGGACGCCGGAATAGACACGGAAGAACGTCAACGTTCCAACAAACGGGTCAGTAGCGATTTTAAACGCCAGCGCAGCAAACGGATCTTCGTCCGAGCTCTTACGCTCGCCTTCTGTATCGTCTTCGTTAATGCCCTTGATCGCGGGAACATCCAGCGGCGACGGCATCAATTCGATAACTTTGTCCAGCAGCGCCTGCACGCCCTTGTTCTTGAACGCGGTGCCACACAGGCAGGGAACGATTTCGTTGGCCAGCGTGCCGGCACGCAAACCTTCAATAACCTGGGCTTCTGACAACTCACCATCTTCCAGGTAAAGCTCCATCAGCTCATCAGTGCCTTCTGCAGCAGCCTCGACCATAAAATCACGAGCCGCTTGCGCTTCCGCTTTCATATCTTCCGGAATATCGCGAGCCTCGTAAGTCACGCCCTGATCTTCAGGATTCCAATAGATGGCCCGCATGCGGACCAGGTCGACGATACCGGCAAAATCCTCTTCAGCACCAATCGGTAACTGAATAGGAACAGCACGCGCACTCAGACGTTCTTTGATCTGCTCTACCACGCGCACGAAATCAGCGCCGGTGCGATCCATCTTGTTGACGAACGCTACACGCGGAACACCATAACGTGCCGCCTGGCGCCAGACTGTTTCCGACTGGGGCTGAACACCACCCACAGCACAGAACACAGCGACCGTACCATCAAGTACACGCAATGAACGCTCTACTTCAATGGTGAAGTCAACGTGGCCCGGGGTGTCAATAATATTGATGCGGTGCTCGGCAAACTGCTTATCCATGCCGCTCCAGAAACAAGTGGTAGCAGCAGATGTAATCGTGATGCCACGCTCCTGCTCCTGCTCCATCCAATCCATGGTGGCATTGCCATCATGAACTTCACCGATTTTGTGCGATACACCGGTGTAGAAAAGCACGCGCTCAGTGGTCGTCGTTTTACCAGCATCAATATGGGCCATGATGCCAATATTGCGATACCGATCAATGGGTGTTGTACGGGGCACTGTCTTAACCTCGATAAATTCTGTTAATAAGGGCAGCGATTACCAGCGGTAATGCGCAAACGCCTTGTTGGCCTCAGCCATGCGGTGCGTGTCTTCACGCTTCTTCACGGCCGTGCCGCGCTGCTCAACGGCATCCAGCAGTTCACCTGCCAGCCTGTTGGGCATGCTCTTTTCTCCACGCTTACGGGCCGCTTCGATAATCCAGCGCATAGCCAGTGTCTGGCGACGCTTCGGACGAACTTCAACCGGCACCTGGTAGGTGGCACCACCAACCCGGCGTGATTTAACTTCCACCATCGGGCTGACGTGCTCGAGAGCCTTCTCAACCAGCTCTATAGCATCAGCCGTCTTGTTCTTGTCGGTGATGGTATCAATGGCGCCATAGACGATTTTCTCGGCTACGGATTTCTTGCCGCTGGTCATCACCATGTTGATGAAACGGGTGATCATCTCACTGCCGAACTTGGGATCAGGCAGAATCTCTCGTGTGAAATTGGAGTGCTTTCTGGACATATTCGCGTTCCGTTAATTTGCTTCGTCAGTGAAAATTAATTTTTGGGCCGTTTGGCGCCATATTTAGAACGACCCTGCCGGCGATCGCTTACCCCGGCGGTATCGAGACTTCCACGTACGGTGTGATAACGAACACCCGGAAGGTCTTTTACACGACCACCCCTGATCAGGACCACACTATGCTCCTGGAGGTTGTGGCCTTCGCCACCGATGTAGCTCGTAACTTCAAAGCCATTCGTCAAACGAACACGCGCTACTTTACGAAGAGCAGAGTTCGGCTTCTTAGGTGTCGTCGTGTAAACACGGGTGCATACGCCACGCTTCTGCGGGCAGCCTTCCAACGCCGGCACATTGCTCTTTTCAGCTTTGTCCTTGCGCGGCTTGCGTACGAGTTGGTTGATCGTCGCCATAATTTCCCCACTAAATTCCTTTGGTCCTGACAAATAAAAGGCAGACGGGAACATCCCGTCCACCAAATTCGGTGTATAAACACCCGCTTCAGATAATGCCAAACGCCCAACCCCCTTTGAAAAAATGCGGGATTAGGCGCCGTTGAGTCCGGCCCACGCGCCGGCGACATCGGCTTTCCGTAACGGCCTTTTTGCCGCACGGCCCTCCTTGTGGAAGGGGTTGCATCTGTTAGCCGGACAATTATGACAGTGACTTCAGAGGATTGCAATAGGATTCTAACGAATTCGCTAAAAAACCGACCAGCGCTTCTTTGCCTGTCGGCAAAACCGCACCAGCCGGTTTTTTGCTTACGTTACCCCAGCTTCGAGGCCGAAGTTATAAACTCTCTTTGCTTTAGCTTTTAGCTGTCCTTTTCCGAGGCGCTTTCCAGGCTGGCGTATTCTTCCTGCGCGATGGCAGTTGCCAGGGCTGCGAGATCGATCTCGGTCTCTTCTTCGGTCTGTGTCTTGCGTGAAGAGTGGTAAGCCATGCCGGTTCCTGCCGGAATCAGTCGGCCCACAATCACGTTTTCTTTCAGGCCGCGCAGGTGATCCGTTGTTCCACGAACCGCCGCTTCGGTCAACACGCGTGTTGTCTCCTGGAAGGAGGCCGCGGAAATGAACGACTCGGTAGCCAGAGAAGCCTTGGTAATACCCAGCAATACACGCTGGTACACCGCCGGACGTACATCGTCTTTGTCGGCAATGGCATTTTCTTCCAACACCCTGACCACGTCGAGCTGCTCGCCGCGCAACAGCCGGGTATCGCCGCCGTCCATGATCTCGGCTTTGCGCAGCATCTGCCGCACGATAACCTCGATGTGCTTGTCGTTGATCTTCACACCCTGCAGGCGGTAAACGTCCTGGATCTCTTTCACCAGGTATTCATCCAGAGCTTCAACACCCAGCAGGCGCAGAATGTCGTGAGGATTAGGCTCACCATCGACGATGGTTTCACCCTTCTCTACGCGCTCACCTTCGAACACGATAACGTGACGCCACTTGGGAATCAGTTCTTCGTAGTTTTCGGCATCATCCTTGGTGATTACCAGGCGCTGTTTACCCTTGGTATCCTTGCCAAAGCTGACGATACCGGAGACTTCCGCCAGGATAGATGGCTCTTTCGGCTTACGCGCTTCGAACAGATCGGCCACGCGGGGCAAACCACCGGTAATATCACGAGTCTTGGAAGATTCCTGCGGGATACGTGCCAGCACGTCACCCACATTCACATCCTGCCCATCCTGCATCTGAACGATAGAACCGGACTGCAGGAAGTAGTGAGCGGGAATTTCGGTCCCGGCCAGATACAATTCTCTGCCGTCTTTGCCAGTCAGACTGATCATTGGCCGGACTTCCTTACCTGCGCTTCCGCGCTGCTTCGGATCCGTGACGATCAGGCTGGTTAAGCCGGTAATGTCATCCAGGTGTTCGTTAACAGTCACGCCATCGATAAACTCATGGAAACCAACCCGCCCTGCTACCTCGGTAACGATCGGGTGGGTATGCGGATCCCAGGTAGCAGTGACGTCGCCGGCGGTAATCACCTCTTCGTCCCGTACCGAGATGATCGCACCGTAAGGCACCTTGTAACGCTCGCGCTCACGTCCATGATCATCAATAACAGACAATTCACCGGAGCGGGATACAGCGACCAGTTTCTTGTCGATGTTTTCAACCGTCTTCATGTTATGCAAACGCACCCGGCCACTTGATTTGACCTGGATGTGATCGACTGCTGCCGCCCTTGAAGCCGCACCACCAATATGGAACGTACGCATGGTCAGCTGGGTACCCGGCTCACCAATTGACTGGGCAGCAATAACACCAACTGCCTCACCAATATTTACGATTTGGCCGCGCGCCAGGTCACGTCCGTAGCAGGACCCGCATACACCATGGCGGGTTTCGCAGGTAATGGTTGAACGCACATACATGCGATCCACACCGGCCTCTTCCATTTCTGCAACCAACAGCTCGTCGAGCAATGTATTACGTGGGCAGATGACCTCGTCCGTTCCAGGCTTGAAGACGTCTTCTGCAACCGTCCGGCCCAGAACGCGCTCGCTCAGTGGCTCAACCACGTCACCACCCTCAACGATGGGTGTCATCGTAACGCCATTTTCAGTGTTGCAGTCGACCTCGGTAATTACCAGATCCTGCGCAACGTCTACCAGGCGACGGGTCAGGTAACCCGAGTTAGCGGTTTTCAGAGCGGTATCGGCCAGGCCTTTACGCGCACCATGGGTGGAAATAAAGTACTGCAGAACATCGAGACCTTCACGGAAGTTTGCCGTAATGGGTGTTTCGATGATCGAGCCATCCGGCTTGGCCATCAGGCCACGCATGCCGGCCAACTGCCGGATCTGCGCTGCGGAGCCTCGGGCACCGGAATCGGCCATGATAAAGATGGAATTCATTGAATCCTGTTCCATATCTTCACCGGCTGCGTTCTTGACGAAGGTCTTACCCATGCGCTTCATCATCGCCCGGGCAACCTGCTCATTGGTACGCGACCAGATATCGACGACTTTGTTGTAGCGCTCGCCGGAAGTCACCAGACCGGAAACATACTGGTTCTGGATCTCCAAAACTTCTGCTTCTGCGTCTTCCAGGATTCCTTTCTTTTCGTCCGGAACTATCAGGTCATCGATGCCGATCGAAACACCCGCCTGTGTGGCGTAGTGAAAACCGGTGTACATCAACTTATCCGCAAACACCACACTCTTCTTCAAACCGAGGCGACGGTAGCAGGAGTTGATCAGGCCGGAAATCTGCTTTTTCTTCAGTGCTTCGTTCAGCAGGTGGAAAGGCATGCCGGACGGACGGATCTCAGCCAGCAGCGCGCGCCCAACCGTGGTATCCACCAGGTTAGTCTCGTGGCGCTCTTCGCCGTGCTCCGAAATAATGGTTTCGTCGATCCGCACCTTGATCTGTGCGTGCAGATCAATGCACTTGTTCTCAAAGGCACGATGAACTTCGTCGATGTCGCTGAAGTACATCCCCTGCCCCCGGGCGCCTTCCAGCTTCCGGGTCATGTAATACAGACCGAGCACTACGTCCTGCGTCGGAACAATAATCGGTTCACCGTTTGCCGGTGAAAGGATGTTGTTGGTCGACATCATCAGTGCGCGGGCTTCAAGCTGTGCCTCGACGGACAACGGCACGTGAACGGCCATTTGGTCACCATCGAAGTCGGCGTTGAACGCGGTACAGACCAGCGGATGCAACTGGATGGCCTTGCCTTCGATAAGCACCGGCTCGAAAGCCTGGATGCCCAGTCTGTGCAGCGTGGGTGCACGGTTCAACATCACCGGATGCTCACGAATAACCTCTGAGAGGATATCCCAGACTTCGGTACGCTCGGCCTCAACCAGCTTCTTGGCCGCCTTGATGGTGGCTGCCATGCCGCGGCGTTGTAATTTGCTGAAGATAAAGGGCTTGAACAGTTCCAGCGCCATTTTCTTCGGCAGGCCGCATTCGTGCAGCCTCAGTTTCGGTCCAACCACGATAACGGAACGACCGGAATAGTCGACGCGCTTTCCGAGCAGGTTCTGACGGAACCGGCCCTGCTTACCCTTGATCATGTCCGCCAGGGACTTGAGTGGGCGCTTGTTGGTACCGGTGATGGCACGGCCGCGACGGCCGTTGTCCAGCAGGGCATCAACCGCTTCCTGCAGCATGCGTTTCTCATTGCGCACGATGATGTCCGGTGCGTTGAGCTCCAGCAGGCGCTTCAGGCGATTGTTGCGGTTTATCGTGCGACGGTACAGGTCGTTCAGGTCAGAGGTCGCAAAGCGGCCGCCATCCAGCGGCACCAGCGGACGCAAGTCCGGTGGCAGCACCGGCAGAACCGTCAAGATCATGAACTCAGGGCGGTTGCCTGATTCGATGAAGGCCTCAACCAGCTTAACGCGCTTGGACAAGCGCTTGAGCTTGGTGACCGAACGCGTAGCGCCGATTTCGTCACGCAATCTAAGCACTTCTGAATTCAGTTCGATGCTCTTGAGCAGGTTGTAGATGGCTTCGGCGCCCATTTTGGCATCGAATTCATCGCCCCACTGCTCCATCGTATCGAGGTATTGCTCGTCGGTGAGTAACTGGCCGCGTTCCAGGTCGGTCAGGCCCGCATCAAGCACCACGTAAGACTCGAAATACAGGATTCGCTCGATATCACGAAGCGTCATATCCAGCATCAGGCCGATACGTGACGGCAGTGATTTCAGGAACCAGATGTGAGCAACCGGACTGGCCAGCTCGATGTGCGCCATACGCTCACGACGAACCTTGGTCAGCGTGACCTCGGTGCCGCATTTTTCGCAGACGACGCCGCGATGCTTCATACGCTTGTACTTGCCGCACAGGCACTCGTAGTCCTTGACCGGACCAAAAATCGCAGCACAGAAAAGTCCGTCACGTTCCGGCTTGAAGGTACGGTAGTTGATGGTTTCCGGCTTCTTAACTTCGCCGAAAGACCAGGAGCGGATCAGATCCGGTGGCGCGAGGCCAATCCGGATTGCGTCAAAATCCAGCGGCTGCCGCTGTCTACCATAGAGATTGAGTAAGTCTCTCACTGCGCATCTCCTCCTGTCAGGTTTCTTCGAGTTCGATATTAATAGCAAGCGAGCGAATTTCCTTCACAAGTACATTGAAGGATTCAGGCATGCCTGCCGACATCTGGTGATTTCCATCGACTATGTTTTTGTACATCTGGTTACGGCCGCTGACATCATCTGACTTCACGGTCAGCATTTCCTGCAACGTATAGGCCGCGCCGTAGGCTTCAAGTGCCCAGACTTCCATTTCACCGAAGCGCTGGCCACCAAACTGGGCCTTACCGCCCAACGGCTGTTGTGTCACCAGGCTGTATGGGCCGGTGGAGCGTGCGTGCATCTTGTCGTCAACCAGGTGGTTGAGTTTCAACATGTACATGTAACCAACGGTAACCGGACGTTCAAACGGATCGCCGGTGCGGCCGTCGTAAAGCGTGGTCTGACCACTGACCGGTAACTGCGCGAGTTCAAGCAGGTTCTTGATTTCCTGTTCGCTCGCACCGTCAAACACCGGCGTGGCCATCGGAACGCCTGCCTCAAGGTTGGAAGCCATGATCATGATTTCCTCGTCCGAGAACTCGGCCATGTCCACGCGGCCTTTCTTGTCGCTGTTGTAGATCTGGCCCAGGTATTTACGGATTTCCGGCACCTTGGCTTTGCGCTCGACCATCTCGCCGATGCGTTGGCCAAGACCTTTGGCTGCCCAGCCCAGGTGAGTTTCCAGCACCTGCCCGATGTTCATACGTGAAGGCACACCCAGCGGGTTCAAAACGATGTCGACCGGGGTTCCATCCTCCATGTACGGCATATCTTCCTGCGGTACGATCATGGAGATAACACCCTTGTTACCGTGGCGACCGGCCATCTTGTCTCCGGGCTGAATGCGGCGTCTTACGGCCATGTAGACCTTGACCATCTTCAACACGCCGGGGGCGAGGTCGTCACCCTGGGTGATCTTGCCGCGTTTTTCTTCGAAACGGGCGTCAAAACCCTTACGTTGCTCTTTCAGCTGGTCAGCCATCTGCTCGAGCAACTCGTTCAGGTCATCATCGTGCATACGAAGCTTGAACCAGTCCTCTTGATCCAGACCAGACAGGTACTTAACTGTAACCTTACTGCCCTTCTTCAGACCACCCGGTCCCTTGTCGGCCACTTTACCGCTCAAGGCATTTTCAAGACGCTGGAAGATCGCGCCTTCAACGATGCGTAACTGGTCGTCCAGATCCTTGCGCACGTGGCGCAACTGCTCTTTTTCGATGGAAATGGCACGTTCATCTTTTTCAACGCCGTCGCGGGTAAACACCTGCACATCGATGACGGTGCCATCCATGCCGCTGGGAACACGCAACGAGGTGTCTTTCACATCCGACGCTTTCTCACCAAAGATCGCACGCAGCAACTTCTCTTCCGGCGTCAGCTGTGTCTCGCCTTTCGGAGTCACTTTGCCCACCAGGATGTCACCTGCGCTGACTTCCGCACCGATATAGACGATACCGGCCTGGTCGAGCTTATTCAGGTTGTGTTCGCCAACGTTAGGGATATCAGCGGTGATCTCCTCAGATCCGAGCTTGGTGTCGCGGGCGACACAGGTCAGCTCTTCGATATGGATCGTGGTGTAACGGTCTTCCGTTACCACGCGCTCCGAGATCAGGATGGAATCCTCAAAGTTGTAGCCGTTCCAGGGCATGAACGCGACCAGCATGTTCTGGCCCAGAGCCAGCTCACCCAGATCTGTAGACGGGCCATCAGCCAATACGTCGCCACTGGACACACGATCACCGACGCGAACCAGCGGACGCTGATTCATGCAGGTGTTCTGATTGGAGCGCTGGTACTTTGTGAGGTTGTAGATATCTACACCCGGGTCACCTACCGGCACTTCATCTTCATTTGCACGGACCACGATACGACCGGCATCAACCTGGTCGACGATTCCGCCTCGTTTAGCCACTGCCGTCACACCGGAGTCGGTCGCAACAGTGCGCTCCATTCCGGTACCGACCAGCGGCTTTTCAGCTTTCAGCGTCGGTACAGCCTGGCGCTGCATGTTCGATCCCATCAAGGCACGGTTAGCATCATCGTGCTCCAGGAACGGCACCAGTGAAGCAGCCACAGAAACGATCTGCTTCGGTGACACGTCCATGAAGCTGATTTCTGCAGGCTCTTTCAGGGTGAATTCACCCTGGTGGCGACATGGGATGAAGTCATCCACGAATTTGCCGTTCTTATCCAGCTCCGCGTTAGCCTGCGCGATTACGTAATCGCCTTCTTCAATGGCTGAAAGGTACTCCACATCGGGAGTTACCTTACCGTTTGCGCATTTCCGGTAGGGAGTCTCCAGGAAACCGTAGTCATTGGTCCTGGCGTAAACAGCCAGGGAATTGATCAAACCAATGTTCGGGCCTTCAGGGGTTTCGATCGGGCATACACGGCCGTAATGCGTCGGGTGCACATCGCGAACTTCAAATCCTGCACGCTCACGGGTCAGACCGCCCGGACCAAGCGCCGAGACACGGCGTTTATGTGTCACTTCGGAAAGCGGGTTGTTCTGATCCATGAACTGGCTGAGCTGTGACGAGCCAAAAAACTCTTTTACTGCGGCCGCAACCGGCTTGGCGTTGATAAGCTCCTGCGGAGACAGTCCTTCACTTTCTGCCACGGACAGACGCTCACGAACGGCACGTTCAACCCGAACCAGGCCGACACGGAAAACGTTCTCTGCCATTTCACCCACACTACGTACGCGTCGGTTGCCGAGGTGATCGATGTCGTCGACACTACCTTTGCCGTTGCGGATATCAATCAACACGCGCAGCACATCAAGAATGTCTTCGCGATTAAGCACACCCTGGCCTTCGACCTCAGGGCGTCCAACCCGACGATTGAACTTCATCCGTCCAACTGCGGAAAGGTCGTAACGCTCTTCGGCGAAGAAGAGGTTCTTAAACAGATTTTGTGCCGCATCCTTGGTGGGCGGCTCACCCGGACGCATCATCCGGTAAATTTCTACCAGCGCTTCGAGCTCGTTTTTGGTCGGGTCGATTTTCAGAGTGCTCGAGATATACGGCCCCTGGTCGAGGTCGTTGACGTAGAGCACGTCAAGCTTCTTGACGCCCGCATCGCGCAGAGCTTCAAGCAGCTCTTCCGTCATCTCGGTATTGGACTCAGCCAGAAGCTCACCGGATTCCTTGTCGATGATCGTATGAGCGATAATTTTTCCAATCAGGTACTCGTCCGGTACCTCAAGAGCCTTAACGCCTGACTCTTCTATCAGTTTTACATGGCGGACGGTAATACGCTTGCCATCGGGCACCAGCACTTTGCCGGTCTTGCTGCGGATATCGAAAACGGCGATTTCACCGCGCAGGCGCTCAGGAATGAGTGCCAGTTTCGCGCCTTTTTTGAGCAGCGTGATAGCGCTGGTCTCAAAAAATGTATCGAGGATCTCCTCTTTGCTCATACCCAGGGCACGCAACAGGATGGTTACCGGCAATTTACGGCGACGATCGATACGGGTAAAGATGCAATCTTTCGGGTCGAACTCGAAATCGAGCCACGAACCGCGGTACGGGATGACCCGCGCCGAGAACAGCAACTTACCACTGGAATGTGTTTTACCCCGGTCGTGATCAAAGAACACGCCAGGAGAACGGTGCAGCTGTGAAACGATGACGCGCTCGGTACCGTTCACGATGAACGTTCCGGTTTCCGTCATTAGTGGCAGGTCGCCCATGTAGACTTCCTGCTCCTTGACGTACTTGACCGGCTTCACCTTGGCCGAGCTTTCCTTATCATAAATAACAAGGCGAACCTTGACCCGCAGCGGAGCGCCATAGGACATGCCCCGCAACTTACATTCTCTCACGTCGAATACCGGGTCACCCAGTTTGTAGCTTACGTATTCAAGCGCTGCATTGCCCGAGTATGCCACGATGGGGAAAACCGACTTTAATGCGCCATGCAGGCCGCGTTCCCGCCGATCGTCCAAAGGGACTTCCGTTTGCAAAAATTCCTGGTAAGAGCGAATTTGTGTTTGCAGCAGGTAAGGCACTTCCAGAATAGATGTTCGTTTTCCGAAATCCTTGCGGATGCGCTTTTTTTCCGTGAAAGAATAACTCATGTTCAGATACCGCCCGTACGATCAAGTCAAACTAAATACAAGCAGAAACAGGCCGGAGGCAAACGCCCCCAGCCCATTTCTGTTCAGCCCCAAAAATCAGGGAAGAAGATTTACTTAACCTCGACTGAAGCGCCAGCTTCTTCGAGTTTCTTCTTAACTTCTTCAGCTTCGTCTTTAGATACACCTTCCTTAACATTGACAGGTACACCTTCGACGAGGTCTTTTGCTTCTTTCAGGCCCAGGCCCGTGATCTCGCGAACAGCCTTGATCACTGGAACCTTCTGCGCACCGAAGGAGCTCATTACTACGTTAAATTCGGTTTGCTCTTCCTCAGCAGCGGCATCACCGCCAGCAGGACCGGCAGCAACGGCAACCGGAGCTGCAGCTGATACACCGAACTTCTCTTCCATGGCTTCGATGAGGTCTACGACGTCCATCACGCTCATGTTTGAAATTGTTTCCAGAATGTCTTCTTTTGAAACGGCCATTGTCGTCTCCGTATTAGTTATATCAGGGGGTTAAACCCACTAAATAATTGGTTAAAAAAATTAAGCGGCTTGCTTCGAGTCACGCACAGCAGCTACGGTCCGAACCATCTTGGTATGTGGTTCGGCAAGAGTACGAACGAATTTCTCGATCGGAGCCTTCATCACGCCCATCAAAATCGCGATAGCCTGATCGTAGGTTGGCAGACTGGACAGACGTTCCAATTCGGAAGCGTCGTAAAGTTCACCACCCACGGCAACAAGCCGTGTAACGAGTTTTTCATGGTCTTTGGAAAAATCCTTGACCAGGCGTGCTGCGGAACCGGGATCCTCCATACTGAAAGCCAACAAGAGAGGTCCTGTCAGTGCTTCCTGCATGCATTCGTATTCCGTACCCTCAACAGCTCTGCGAACCAGAGTATTCTTGGCGACTTTGAGAAACACACCACCCTCGCGTGCCTTAACACGGAGTTCAGTCATTTCCTCAACCGTCAGACCACGATACTCTGCAGCGACAGCGGCAAGCGCCTTGTTAGCCATATCGGCCACTTCGGCAACTACTGCCTTTTTTTGCTCAAAATTGAGCGCCATTGATTACCTCCTGGAGTCTTCTGCCCGGTTACCCGGTCATACGACTCGTCTTCAGTGGTGACCCCGCTACTGCATTAAACGCTAATACCCTGTATCGCATTCAATCCAGTTAGCGGGGCTGCCACCATCTGCGCAGGCTGCTACCGGTCACCCGGCTTGCCCTTAAACAGCGCTCCTCCAACCAAAAAACCCAAGAGGAGTACCGCACCTGCGGTCTCTGACGGTCTAACCCGGCTATCGTTCAGCCGCAGCAGCCCGTCCATCGATCACCCGAAACTTCCGGATGAAAAATTACTAAATTCTGTACTCGATACCTCTAATCAGAGGTCCAGAGTAGCCCTGTCAACCAGGACACCAGGTCCCATCGTGGTTGAAACGTTAATCTTCTGCAGGAACGCGCCCTTTGAAGCAGCTGGTTTCAGTTTGACAAGGTCATTGAGTAACGCATGCAAGTTACCCTTCAATGCATCAGCCTCGAAGCTCACCTTGCCGATCGTGCTGTGGATAATGCCAGCTTTGTCCGTGCGATAACGCACCTGGCCAGCCTTTGCGTTATTGACAGCCGTTTCCACGTCCATCGTCACCGTACCCACTTTAGGGTTAGGCATCAGGCCGCGTGGACCCAGAATCTGACCCAGCTTACCGACAACACGCATGGCATCAGGTGTGGCAATCACAACATCGAAGGACAGGTCACCGCCCTTGATCTGGTCATGCAAGTCATCCATTCCGACGACATCTGCGCCCGCTGCTTCGGCCTTCTCTGCATTCTCGCCCTGGGCGAATACGGCAACCCGAACCTTCTTGCCGGTGCCATTGGGCAACACGGTTGAACCGCGAACGTTCTGCTCAGATTTACGTGAATCCACACCCAGGCGGATGGCCACATCTACAGACTCGGTGAATTTGACTTTGCTTGAACCCATAAGGATCTCAAGTGCTTCATCAATACCATATGCCTTACCGGGCTCTAATTTTTCCCGGATGGCTTTTAATCTTTTGCCAGCGTGTGCCATCAAACGACTCCTTTCACATTGAGACCCATGCTGCGCGCAGAGCCTGCGATCGTGCGGACAGCGGCATCCATATCGGCTGCTGTCAGATCGGGTTCTTTTGTTTTCGCGATGTCCTCAAGCTGCTCGCGGGTTACCGTACCGACTTTCTTGGTATTAGGTTCGCCACTGCCCTTGGGAATGCCAGCCGCCTTGCGCAGAAGCACAGCAGCCGGAGGGGTCTTGGTGATAAACGTGAAGCTGCGATCTGCATACACCGTGATAATCACGGGGGTCGGCATTCCGTTTTCCAAGCTCTGCGTTTTAGAGTTAAACGCTTTGCAGAATTCCATGATGTTCACACCGTGCTGGCCAAGGGCCGGTCCCACGGGTGGGCTCGGATTTGCCTGGCCTGCTGGCACTTGCAGCTTGATATAGGCTAAAACTTTCTTCGCCATTTTATTTTCTCCCCGGGTTCAAACGCTCGGCAACACGTGCCTGGGCTCCCCGTCAGTTCATGTTTTGCAACCGGCTCACGCCGGACGCATCAAACCATCAAGACTTTTCGACTTGATGAAATTCCAGCTCCACCGGGGTGGAGCGTCCGAAAATCAGTACTGCCACCTTCAGGCGGCTCTTGTCGTAGTCGACTTCCTCGACCACGCCATTGAAATCATTAAATGGCCCGTCAACAACGCGAACCATTTCGCCCGGCTCGAACAACACTTTCGGCCGCGGCTTGTCGACACCTTCCTGAACCCGGTTCAGAATGGCATCGGCTTCTTTCTGACTGATCGGCGCAGGCCGGTCAGCCGTTCCGCCAATAAAGCCCATCACTTTCGGCACGTCTTTGACGAGATGCCATGACTCATCGGTCATTTCCATTTCCACGAGCACATAACCCGGGAAAAACTTACGGTCGGAGCGACGCTTTTGACCGCCCTTCATTTCGACGACTTCCTCGGTTGGAACAAGGACATCACCGAACAACTCTTCCATTTCTGCGCGCTGGATACGATCTTCCAGCGAACGTTTTACCTGCTTTTCGTAACCCGAATAGGCGTGTACAACGTACCAGCGCTTTGCCATGCCTTAACCCCCGACCAAGCTGCGAACGATTGAACCTAATAGCCAATCGACGGCCGCCAGGAATAATGAAATGATAATCGTAACGATGATTACCATAAGTGCTGTCTGCAGCGTTTCCTGATGCGTGGGCCAAACCACCTTGCGGCGCTCAATATCCGACTCTTTCAGAAACCGGAAAAACGCTGAACCGGAATCAGACTGTGCTGCGATCAGTGAAGCCACCACGGCAACAACCAACAGACTCACAACCCGGATAGGCGTTATCGCCAGATCCTGGAACCAGTAGTAGGCGCCGACGCCTGAAATCAGCATCGCAGCTGCGACTGCCAGCAACAGGGTGTTAACAATAGCCGGTTTATTTGTTTCTGCTTTACTGCTCATAAGTCCAGTTCACAATTTCCCGTCAGATCTGTTTATGGCAGGCCAGGAGGGAATCGAACCCCC
>CAYUBS010000070.1:0-11510 GCA_964443145.1 uncultured Wenzhouxiangellaceae bacterium
GAGCCTTACGGCGTGATGATTACGTTCATTGCCAGTGGCGAGGACCTGCCCCACCCCAACTCCAGCGTAGAACGAGAGCGCAGCATCCGCCAGCGCGCCTCACAACCGGCTGGAGATGATGCTGGTAAAGAGGATGGTCCAAAAGTAGAAATGACCGTACGAACTACCGGTGGAGAAGTGATCCGTACGTATAAGTACAGCGTCCACCAGGGCCTGAACCGTATCGTGTGGGGTATGGAACGTGATGGAATCCGGCCAATGCCCGGACCGGATAAGGATGATTTGAAAGACGGCTTGCCAGGCGGTCTGGAGATCCTTCCAGGAACCTACCAGGTCACATTGAGCCTGGCGTCCAGATCCGGTGAAACGATAAGCAGCAGCGCCCAGGTAACCGTACTGCAGGATCCCCGCTCCAGCTTGAGTCCTCAAGAACAACAATCTAACTATCAGACCTTGTTGGGCCTGCAGGAAATGCAGGAAAAAGCCGTGACCGCGGTTGAGCGGATCGCACACGCGCAGACTGGCGTCGCCACTGCACTTAAACTGATCAGGCAGCGGCAGAAGCCCGGCGCGGAGCTGAATGAATCCCTGAAGGCCCTGCTGGATCAGGGCGAAGAGGTCCAGGAAGGATTGCTAGAACTCGAAAAACGATTCCGCACACCTCCGCAAACCAGGGGGATTGTTTACGACAACGACAAGGTCGACTCAAGAATCGGTATGGCCTGGGGCTACGTCGACAGCACAAAAGCGGCACCTACTGCCGCTGCGATGACCTACATAGAGATGGCCCGCGCTACGCTGACGCCCGCGCTCGAAGCGGTTGATCGTTTCATGACCCACGACCTTGAAATGTTCGGCCAATCCCTGTCAGATGCGGGTATCGGCCTGTTTGGGGGCGCGACTCAACCCTAGGGAGCACATTATCTTGAATATGGATACCTGGGCAGGGGTGGCACAAGCCATTCTCGATGGTTTCAACCGCCACTACACCCTGTTTCGCCGATACAGCCGCGAAGGCAAGGAATGTTTCGAAAAGGCGGACTGGGCACGCGTAGCCGAAGTCAGCCGGGAACGGATCATGGGCTATGAACAACGTGTCCAGGAAACCGTGGACACCATTCACCGTGAATTCCCACAGGCTGGCGAAAACAGTGAATTGTGGCCCAGGATCAAAATTGTCTTCATCGGGAAACTGATGAACCACCTACAGCCTGAGTGTGCTGAATCATTTTATAATTCAGTGGCTTGTAAGGTTTTACATAGAAATTACTACAACAGTGATTACATCTTCTGGCGGCCCGCCATTAGTACCCAGTATCTACGCGGCTCACAGCCCACCTACCGAAGTTACTATCCGGCAAGCGATGGTCTGCGTCGCAGCTTGCTGGAGATTTTGACCCATTTTAACCTGGCCACGCCGTTTGAAAACCTGCGCAGAGATGTCCGTAACCTTGAACAGGCTCTGCTGGAGGAGCGCACGCCGGGTTGGAAGGTCGAGCCCAATTTTCAGATCCAGGTTCTGGAGAGTCTTTTTTACCGCAACAAGGCTGCCTACGTGGTCGGAAGACTGATCAACGGTGATGTAAAGCAGCCATTTATCATCCCGATTTTACGCAACAACAATCAGACCACCACGGTCGACTCCTTGTTGATGCACCAGAAAGACGTCGCCGTACTGTTCAGTTTTTCGAGGGCCTATTTCCTGGTTGATATGGAAGTCCCCTCCGCCTATGTTTCCTTCCTGCTCTCCATCATGCCGCGTAAATCGGCTGTCGACCTGTACGCCATGCTCGGCTTGCAGAAGCAGGCCAAGACTATTTTTTACCGGGAATTGCGGCACCACCTGCGCCACTCGCGGGATACATTCCAGGTCGCGCCGGGTGTCCGCGGTATGGTTATGCTGGTATTCACCATGCCCTCGATGCCGTTCGTCTTCAAGATGATCAAGGATCGCTTCGATCCGCCTAAAACCTCCTCGCGCCAGCAAGTCAAAGATAAATACCTGCTGGTCAAAAACCATGACCGTGTCGGGCGTCTGGCAGACACACTCGAGTACTCGAACGTGGCTATCCCGTTAAACCGGATTGACCCGAATTTGCTGGAGCAGTTACAGCGCGAAGCAGCCAGTACAGTAGAAATTGACGGTGAAATGCTTGTAATCCAGCACATCTATATCGAGCGACGCATGCATCCGCTGGACAATTACCTGGCCCAGGCTTCTAAAGTTGAGAGAAAGGCCGCGATCCGGGATTTCGGATATTCGATCAGAGACCTGGCGGGCGCAAATATTTTTCCCGGCGACATGTTGAAAAAGAACTTCGGCGTGACCCGCCACGACCGGGTCGTATTTTATGATTACGACGAAATTTGCTACATAACGGAATGCAATTTCCGCAAGGTTCCGCCGCCCCGCGACTTCGATGACGTCATGTCCGATACGCCCTGGTACTCGATCCAGGAGAACGACGTGTTCCCCGAAACCTTCGGTCCTTTCTTTTTTGCAGACCCGGAAGACATGGCCATGTTCCGTAAGGACCATGCCGAACTAATGACCGCAGACTGGTGGAAAAAGGTTAAGGAAGACATCCTGTCCGGAGACCAGGCTGATATCTTTCCCTACCGTAAAAAACGTCGCTTCAAATACCGTTACGGCTAATTTTTCTGCATCCAGTCGGCAACGGCAAGCGCCCAGGTTTCCCCATCTTCTTCCTGGATGAAATGTCGGCCGTGTAAGGTCCTGTGTGGCTGGCCATGCGTTCCTGGCACCCGCTTCAGAAACGGCTTTTCGCCTCCGCGCATAATCGGGTCGGCATCCGAAAAACACATCAACGCCGGCTTGTCCCATTGCATCAGCGCCTGCCAGGCCCTGCGGTTATCATCGGCAGCGGCATCATCCGCTTCGATAGGCACCAGGACAGGAAACTGGCGGGCGCCCGCCTTATAGTCGTCAGTGGGAAACGGAGCACGATACGCATCCATTTCCGCTGCGGTCAGACCGCCCTGACCGAACAGATTCACGATAATGCCAATATCAAAGTCAGGGTCTTCCTGGCTGAAGGTTCGCCAGCGGTGGAACGCCTCACTGACCGAATGATCTCCTGTCGGCAAGCCAGTATTGGACAAGGAGAAACGGGCGAAGCGCTGAGGATTCTCAGCCACCAGTCGCAGCCCAATCAGGCCACCCCAATCCTGGCCAATCAACGTGACATCGTGAAGTTGTAACGCCGTCATCCAGTCCGTCATCCACTGCACATGCTTACGATAACTGTAGTCACTGCGTTCGGAAGGCTTGTCTGAACGTCCGAAACCTACCAGGTCAGGAGCCAGCACGCGGCAACCAGCGCTGGTCAGAACCGGGATCATTTTTCGATAGAGGTAACACCAGGTCGGCTCGCCATGCAGGCACAACACCACCGGGCCGTCGGCTGGTCCTTCGTCAAGGTAATGAATACGCAGATCGCCGAGATCCTGATCGGTGACCTCTTGATAATGAGGCTGGAACGAAAAACCGTCCAGTCCCTCGAAACACTCATCCGGGGTGCGAAGTACGCCCATATTTCCTCCAAATTCGGTAGCCCAGCAGAGCAGCCAGGATTAGTGCATAGACCAGGGGCTCTACGGTATCCAGTTTAACCTGCCAGTAGAAATGCCAAACACCAAGAACCACAATCACGTAGACCAGGCGGTGAAGCTTCTTCCAGCGCTGCCCCAGTCGCCGCATCATGCCATTGGTCGAAGTCACGGCAAGCGGTATCAGCAACACCAGCGCAGTGAAGCCAATCGTTATGTAAGGCCTTTCAGCAATGTCTTCCAGAATCAGGGGCAGATGGAATCGCTGGTCAAGACCGGCATAGGTCAAAAAATGCATTAGCACATAGAAAAATGCAAACAGACCCAACATTCGCCGAAACCGCAGCAACCAGGCCGTTCCGGTCAATTGCCTTAACGGGGTCACTGCCAGCGTTATCAACAGGAAGTTGAGCCCCCATATCCCGAATCGATGAATCAGTTGCTCAACCGGGTTGGCGCCCAGGCTCATCCCTGCCACACCAAATGTTTCCAGGGTCAACTTCCCCAGCGGGATCAGGCAGACAACAAATAACGCTGCCTTAAGCGCCCGGATCGATCCTGCTGTCATCAAAAATTCTTGCGCAGGTCCAGGCCGGTATACAAGTCGGCCACTTCCTCGGCATAACCGTTGAACATCAGGGTCGGCTGTTTCTCGGCAAACAGGCCTGCGCCAATTTTTCTCTCACGCGCCTGGCTCCAGCGCGGGTGACTGACTTGCGGGTTCACATTCGCGTAAAACCCATACTCATTAGGTGCCGACTTCTCCCAGGAGGTTCTGGGCTTGCGCTTGGTAAATTCTATTTCCACAATCGACTTGATGCCTTTGAAGCCGTATTTCCACGGCACGACAAGGCGTAACGGTGCGCCATTCTGGTTAGGAAGTTCTTTACCGTAGACTCCGACTACCATTAGTGCCAGCGGGTGCATAGCCTCTTCAATGGTCAGGCCCTCAACGTAAGGCCAGTCCAATACCGCCCTTCTCTGCCCCGGCATACGTTTGGGGTCATGCAGGGTCTTGAAACGAACGTAGCGGGCATCAGGGTCGGGCTCGAATCGCTTAAGCAAATCACCCAGCGAAAAACCGGTCCAAGGCACGACCATTGACCAGGCCTCAACACAACGGTGCCGGTACACCCGGTCTTCCAGCGTGTGGGGTGCAATGATGTCCTCGTATGCGTAGGTACCCGGCTTTGCACATTCACCGGATATCTTCACGCTCCAGGGTGTCGTGACGAAATCACCGGCATTGCGATACGGGTCTTCCTTGCCGGTACCAAACTCGTAAAAGTTGTTGTAGGTAGTGACGTCTTGCCAGGAGTTGGGCTGCTCGTCAGTGCTGTAGGGACCAGGCACGGTGACAAGATCCCGCTGATTGGCGCCGGCAGCCTGGGGTAGTGCTACAGCCAGCGCACCTGCTCCGATCGCCAGGCCCGCATCCCGAATGAACTGCCGTCGGTTACGGTAATTTGACTCACTGGTGATTTCTGAAGGATGTATTTTCATATTTGATTTCACTGCTCGATTCGTGGATACCACAATCAGACCCGCCCCGGGGCCATTTGATTACAAATTACCCTTCCATTACACAACAATTATTGCTGTTGGCGCGGAACCTGAGCAAGGTTGATTAGCCTTCCTCAGACCAGTTCGTGCTGGGTGTTCAGCCCTGAACGCTAAAGAGGACCGGGCATACCCGGGCCTACCGTAAGCGTTTCGCATAAAGGAACGGCGTCGTTGACGATACGCTCAATCGGCACCTCCCCCGTGCGGCCGCTGGCGCCCAGGTCATAGGTAACCAGGCCGGTGTAGCAATCGTAGAACTCAACGGTCAGGCTGCCATCAGCATCGCTGGTGACAGGTGGAACTGCAGAGTCAAAAATCATTCCTGAGCTCCAGTTAATATCGAGCTGAGCGGTGTTCCCCACGGTTGGCCCCAGCGCCGTCAACCAGCGGTGTCCGGGGTCGCCAATCATCGCAGCGACGTCGCCAGCCGGGCGTTCCAGGTCATAGGTGAACCAGGCCAGGAACATCAGGTTAGCCGTATCGAACACATCGATCAGGAATCCCTGACCGGATGTCGGGGGGAAAAACCAACTGCCGGACATGGCGTAAGTGATGCTGAAAGGAGCCGGCGGCGCGAGGAGGTAGAAGAACTCACCATTGGTCGGTACGTCGAAGGGCTGCACGACAAAGTAGTAGTCCTGGCCTGTCTCGAGTTCTATGCTGCCTTCATCATCCAGCAACCCAACCCGGTTGGCTTCGGGACTACCCGGATTGAATGGAGCAGAGTAAACCTGCACACACACATCAACCAGGTCGTCCACTTCGAAGATGATCGAAAAATCCTGGAAACTGTAATCCCCGTCGCTTGAAACCTGGAGCGGACCGGTTTCCTCGTACTGGGAATCGCCGCACTGGGTAAAGGCCGTAGGGTCATCAGCGGTGAAATTCCCTCCGGTCATTTCAGGTACGTCTGCCTTGGCGACAGAACTGCTTTCACCCGGGCCGAGGAAAGTCATTGCCCATGCACCCTGGCGGTTGATCCAGACACGGTCCCGGTTAACGCAATAGTGCTGAACGACCAACACATAGTTGGTGCCGGCATTGAGATTTACGTCTTCCAGCACGTCTACACCGATTGGGGTCACCAGATTGGTTAAGGGTGAATCCGGGTCAAAACTGCCCTCGTAAATCTCGCCGACAATATCAACACCGATGTAGTTAAAGGCGTCAATTACCGTGTAAAGACCGCTGCTGGACACCTGGAAACTGTCCACTTTCTGATAACCGATGGTTTCAGAGGTAAGGCAGGCGCCGGGCAAGGCACCTGTTTTCGGCTCGGAACCGTCAAACGTACCGGTGAGAACCGAACTGGCGGCAAAGGCACTGGCTGGCAGGGCCAGCAGCGCACAGCAGTACAAAACGGACAAACTAACTGCCGCCCAGGCGGGAGGGAGTTTTTGCTCTTCTGAACTCAAATTAATCTCCGGAATCATTGAATAAAACCAGGCAGCCTCCATTATGCACCGGAGTTACCCACTTACCCTATAATCGCCGCATGCCAAAAATCACTATCAAATCATGCATCCTGATACTGGCCTGCTTCACCCAGGCTGGCGCAAAGGCCGATGACGCCCGGACATTGAGTTTTTTTCACACCCATTCGCTCAAATCCCTGGAAGTGACCTATTACCAGGATGGGCAATACCTGCCCGGGGCCATGAAGGAAGTGCGCGTTTTTCTTGCCGACTGGCGCGACCAACACCAGCACGACATCGACCCGAAGGTCATGGACATACTCTGGAGAATTCAGCAGGTCAGTGGAAACACCGGAACATTCGAAGTCATTTCAGCTTATCGCTCCCCGGCGACCAACGCCTACCTGCGCGGCAGAAGCAAGGGCGTGGCTCAGAACAGCCAGCATCTTAAGGGAAAAGCCATTGATGTTCGGTTGAGGGGAATGGAAACCAGTGAGCTGAGAGACATCGCACTGGACCTCAAGCTGGGCGGAGTGGGCTATTACAAAAAATCAGACTTCGTGCACGTAGACAGCGCGCGCGTTCGCCGTTGGTGATCGACCTGCCCGACTCGAAAGGTTGAAACTCAACGACTCAGTCGAGTTTTTTGACTGAGTCATCGGCACCTTGCCAGATCCGGTCCAGCCTGGCGCGTGCATACTGCGCTTCGGCTTCTTTTTCTTCCTGCCCGGCCAGCGCAAGGGAAAGGCCCAGAAGCGCACGCGGCTTTTGCCGCGTCCGCTCAAGCTGAACCTCGTAGGCTAAAGCAGCTTCAACGTATTGGCGGGAACCGCGTAACAAATCCCCCAGGTATTCCGCCGGAGGCAAATCAACGAAAGGCGGGCCGAAGGAAAACGGCATTTCACCCTCCAGACGGCTTGCCTCGGCAGCCAGACTGATGGCTTTTTCATTTTCACCCCTGGCGTATTCCATTCCAGCCAGAATTTCCTGCTCCATCACCGCCAGACGATCCAGGTAAAGCAGGTCTCCAGGGGCCTGTTCCTCCTGACTGGAAATGGCTGCAGTCAACTCTGACCTCAACTGCCTGAACTGGGCAAGATACTGTGCCACCCGCGAAGGGAGACCCGTATCAGCCGCCTGCATCGCATGGATAAAACTGATTCGCAGGTTTGGGTCAAATGCAGCGCCGCTATTGAATGACCAGCCAACCACTTCGCTGTCCCATGAGCGGGTTTCAATAATGTAGCGGGCCCACATCTGGACTACCGAACCTACCAGGGAGCGATCCGGTTCCAGTAACAGCGGGTCTGAGGGCGCTTTGCCATCGGCCCGTGCCTCGCTGAATGCAGCCTTGAGAAGCTCCAGTGCAGTGTCGAACCGGCCCTGCTGCAGGTAGCCATACAGCAACCAGTAGTTGTAGTGGCCCCAATGGCGAGCGGTGAGCCCTTTCTCCTTGCGCATTGCATTTTGAACCTTGACCGCGGCTTCATTCGCTTTCACGACGTCGTCCCACATGCCAACGGCCGTAAAAATATGTGATGTCATGTGCTGGGAATGACCGGCATCCGGTGCCATCAGGGCCAGCGCCCGTGCCGCCCGCAGCCCCAATACCGCGTGTACCGGATCATCGACACCATGGATCAGGTAGTGGGCTGCGCCCGGGTGCTCTGGATTTTCACTGAAAACGTCCTGCGCCAGGGCCGTGCACAACATGTAGGTTGCCGTATCACGGACGCCGGCTTCTATACCGAACAACGAAAGGGCATAAAAAAGCTGAACTTCGTGGTCATCGGGATAACGGACCGCTAACTGTTCCATCGCCCGCATGTAAGCCAGGTCTCGCTGGGCTTTGGTTCCTGCACCGTACAACAACTCGACAGCTGCGATAAAGCCCTGTTCTCTGGCCAGTTTTGTGCTGGTGATCCGCTGCTCGGGAGTGGCGCCCAGCTTTTCAAGCGCAACACGGCCGGCCATAAGGTCCTGCCTGTCCCAGATCGGGTGGTTGAACGTCATGGCCTCGCCCCAGTAGGCCATCGTGAATCCCGGATCAAGTTGCTGTGCTTTCAGAAACTCATCCCGTGCGAAGGGATACTCAAACAGGTGCAACAGCAGCATTCCCTGTATGAAGGCCTGCTGAGCCTCGCTGGATTCAGTTGATGTCGGAAACTCAATGCGCCCGAGCACCCGGCCTCCGGCCTGCGCTTCTTCCTCCACATGGTCTTCACCCTCATGTGCGATCGCCGGGAAAGTGGCCAGACAGGTGAGGAGGCACGATAGAATCGTCCGCAGAACTTTTAGCCGAAGTTTTCTCATCGCGAAAGTATAATGAATTTAAGGAACAGCAGGGATTGGAATCACAGCTACATGAGCGAGCGAAAATTCATCGCCATTGCAGGCAATATCGGTACGGGCAAGTCTACTTTGCTCGAATTCCTGACCCGGTCGTATGACATCTCACCGTTTTACGAGCCCAACGATGCGAACCCCTACCTGCCGGATTTTTATAAGGACATGAGGCGCTGGGCCTTTCAATCACAACTGTATTTTTTGAGCAATAAGTTTCGCATCCACCAGGAAGCCGACCGGCTGCCTGGGGTCGTGATCCAGGACCGCACCATTTTTGAGGATGCCGAGATTTTCGCGACTGCCTTGCACCAGATGCGCAAGATAGACAAGCGGGACTGGGAAACCTATCAGGCGTTTTACCAGAATATACTGCGCGCCATCAATCCACCTGATCTGATGATCTACCTGCACTGCCCAATGCGAACGCTGCGGCAACGAATTCGCCTCAGGGGACGCCGGATGGAGCAGGACATTCCCCTGAGTTACCTGAAACGGTTGCAATGCCTGTACGACCAATGGATAGAGAACTACTCCATGAGTGAAGTTCTTGTTCTCGATACCGGCAAGCTGGATTTCGTCAGCGACCTGGTCGACCGGCAGGATGTCAGGGAGCGGATCGAAAACCTCCTGCCTTCGTCACTCAAACGCAACGGACAGTAAGAAATGCTATATCCTTGCACGCGATTTCACCCCTGTTATTGGAGTAAACCATGAATTTCAGCGTATTTTTGCGCCGCGCCACCGCCTGTTCCCTGCTGGTTCCCGGCCTGTTATTAGCAGAACTCTCAGGCATTGAGGTGCGGGTAGCCCATATATCGCCGGTAGAAGGAACCGTGGAGGTTTCGGTATTTGATTCCGCAGATGCGTTTATGCGGGAGCCTTTCCTTCAGCAGTCCGGCAAACCATCCGAGGATGGTACTTTCGCAACCCGATTCGTCGGCCTGCCCGATGGGGACTACGCGGTGGTAGCTGTTCACGACGCCAATGGCAATGGCAAGCTGGATGCGGGATTCCTGGGCTTTGGTGGTGAGAAATTCGGCTATTCAAACCAGGTTAAGCCGTGGTTTACCCGGCCCGAATTCGAGCAAGTAAAGATTTCTGTCACGGTGCCTGACACCGTTGTCGAGATCGATCTCGATTGATCAGAACAGGGGTATGCCCCTGAAAAAGTAGCTCAGCGCGTCCGCCAGCAAAGCCAGTCCGATAAGCCCCAGCATCAAAGGCATCAGGAAACCGGAGATCTTGTCCATCACCGCGTTGATACGGGCCAGCACCGGCTTGGCACGCTCCCCCATCACGGCAGACAACACCGGCACCAGGGCGAATGGTAAGGCGTAAACGAGGTTATAGGCCACCAGGCTAATCACGACCTGCACAGTAGAGAAATCCGTTTTCAGTATCTGATCGATGGCTGCGAAATACGGCACGGCAAATGGAATGCCGATGAAATTAATCACTGCGCCAAAACCAAACGCGCTGATAACGGTAAACTCCGGCGGCTTCTCTTCTGGCCGCTTACCGGTGTCCCTGCTGCTCATCAAAGCGACCCACAGCAAAGCAAAACCCAATATCAATTGGATCACAAAATCCACGGTGTGCGGACTGGCCAGGTACGCCGCTATCGACTCCATGAACAAAGCCAGGACAATGCCCGCACTGAAATAAGCCAGCGTGTGGCCCAGCAGCATGGAGGACGTGAGGACAACCGGCCGATCGGTGCCGGCTGCATAGACCAAAAAGGCGAACAAAACCGGATTCATGACGTCCGTCAGGAGTATAGGAAGCAGGATCGCCCAGATTTCCATGGAATTCGCCGATTTAGTTTAGAAAAGTCATTGTAAGACATTTTTGCTAGACTCCGTGTGGCATGGAAAATTACCTGACAGTCGAACAAACCACGAATGGGCTTGATGTCAGCCTCAAAGGCGACTGGGTATTTTCCAATGTAGCCTTCCTCCAGGAGATGCTGGACAGCATCGACCCTGGAGAATCCACGGCCGTCAGATTTTCCTGTGGGGGCCTCGGCGCCTTCGACCTTGCCGGGGCCTGGACACTGTATGAAAAGTCCATGGATTTCGAAGAACTTGATATTGAAACCGAATTCGAGGGCTTCAGGGCACGGCACTTCAAATTCCTCCAGCACATTATCGACATCGCGGCACAAGAGGAATACGTACCGGGCTTCTTCGATCCAAAGCCCAATCACTTCGTACGCGAAGGCATCAGGAAGCTGGGCGAAAACACGATAGAAGCAATCGACTCCGTGGGCTATATAGCCCGGTCCGTGCTGGATGGGATCAAACGCCCTTCCCGACTGGTGATCGGGGAGACTATCCGCCAGGTTTTTGCAACCGGGGCAGCCGCCATTCCCATTGTAATGACCGTCTGCTTCCTGATGGGCATCGTTCTTGCGTACCAGAGTGCACGGCAGCTGGAACAATTCGGCGCAAATATATTTATGGTCGACCTGGTGGCCAATGCGATCTTCCGGGAATTAGGCGTCTTGCTTGCAGCGATCATGGTCGCGGGTCGGTCAGGCTCGGCATTCGCGGCCGCCCTGGGCACGATGAAATTATCGGAAGAGATCGACGCCCTGCGCGTTTTGGGGCTCAACCC
>CAYUBS010000070.1:11610-15138 GCA_964443145.1 uncultured Wenzhouxiangellaceae bacterium
ACCCTCCGCGGAATGCAGGTCAGCGGTTCGGCCGATGAACTCGGACGTCTCACCACGGTGGCGGTGGTACAGTCCATTTTCCTGATCATCGTGACAGATGCTATTTTTACTGTCGTATATTCGCGGATTGGATTCTGATGCCAGCTGAACATGAACATGTGATCACCATTCGCGGCCTGGTTAACCGCTTCGGCAAACAGGTCGTGCATGACCAACTGGACCTTGATGTCAGGCGCGACGAGATCCTGGGCATCGTCGGTGGCTCCGGCACCGGCAAATCAGTCCTGCTACGCAGTATCCTGGGCTTGCATGGGCCAAACGAAGGAAGGATTGAAGTGCTGGGCCAGGAAATCCGGCACCATGAACCCGGCCCGCACAAGGAATGGGGCGTGCTGTTTCAGGGTGGCGCACTGCTATCAGGTCTCACGGTTCAGGAAAACGTTGAGTTGCCGATTGCGTTGCATTCAAACCTCCCCATCGAGACCCGGCGCGAACTCGCCGTGTTGAAGATTTTCATGGTCGGCCTGGATCTCAACGCCGCCGCAAAATACCCCAATGAACTATCCGGTGGTATGCGCAAACGCGCATCGCTCGCACGGGCCCTTGCCCTGGAGCCAAAAGTGCTTTTCCTGGATGAGCCAACGGCCGGGCTGGACCCGATTTCAGCAACAGAATTTGACGAACTGATACGCTACCTGCACGCTAACCTGGATCTGACGATTGTGATGATCACTCATGATGTCGATAGCCTGTTCGGCGTGTGCAACCGTGTCGCAGTACTGGTCAACAAGGGCATCATCGTTGATACTCTTGACGAGATCGTGAAACACCCCGACCCCTGGATACAGGAATATTTCGGTGATCCCCGCGCAGTTCGTGCGCGCAGAGCGGCTACAGCCAAGGTAATTACTTGATCCATGTTTAAAGGTGACAGAAATTTTGCAGTAGGACTATTCGTCAGCATCGCGCTGGGGGCATTAATCTTTTTTGTTATCTGGTTGACCGGGCGTACCGGCAACGAAGAGCTCACCCGTTACTCACTGCTGTTTCACAAAGACGTCAGCGGTCTGTCCGTGGGAGGACCTGTGAAATACATGGGTGTGAACATCGGTACCGTTGTCACGATGCATATCGAACAGATCGAAGGCATCAGGGTAAGGGTCGATATTGACGTACTGGCTGACACCCCGGTAGATAGCGGCACTTTTGCCAGCCTGGCGCTGCAGGGCATCACCGGCGTTGCCGTGGTCAACCTGGAGACAGAGCCGGGAGAACACGCCCCACTGATAACGCGGCCTGACAGGGAACACCCCATTATCCCCGTCCGCATCGTCGGTTTTTCTGCACTGATGGCCAGCGCTCCGGAGATCATGGGCAAACTCAACAGCCTATTGACCCAGGCCGGCAAGATTCTGGGCGAGGAAAATCAGGCCTCGATAGCCGGTGCGCTGGAGAATATCGATAACATCACCGCATCACTGGCCGGCGAGAGGGAAGAAATCGCAGCCATTCCGGGCAACCTGAATCAAACCATTGGTGACATCCAGGCTACAGTTTTACAGTTACAGGTGATGATCAGCGATCTGCAGCCCGGTATCAACTCAACAATTGAGAACGTAAACATCAGCAGCAAAAACCTCGCCAGCCTGACGGGAAGGGTGGATACTCTGGTGCAACAACACGAAAAAGACCTGGGCCGCTTTATGGAAGAAGGACTGGGCGAAGCTCCTGCACTGATGAAAGAAACCAGAAATGCATTAAGGGATCTCGAGAAACTGGTGATGGCATTGCAGGATGACCCATCACAGCTCATTTACCGCCAGGCCGATAATTCAGTGGAGATCAGACCCTGAAATGAAAACGAAACTGCTATTGGCCATGCTATTGGCCACATCGATGATCACAGCTTGCAGCGGTGTCATGGACAGCGCCCAACCGGCACGCCAGACCTATATGCTGATGCCTTCGCCACAGTCGTCAGGTACTCCCAACGATGGGCAGGGCCCGGTCCTGTCGGTGAGCCTGGGCGCCGTTCCCGGGTTGGATACAGACCACATACAGGCCCTGGACAGCGATGCGCAACTCAAGCGCTATGCCAATGCGCGCTGGCCGGACCACCTGCCCGAGGTTCTGGGCTCCGTCATGCAGCGTTCGCTGGCCGCCAGCGGCCGGTTTTCTACGGTTGAGCGATCGGATCGTGCCAGTGGAGACGGCTGGCTGTTGCAACTGGAGGTCCAGAAGTTCTATGGCCTGCAAAGCGCTTCAGGCACCACCAACAGTGTAGTTGTGGAAGTGTCCGGCAGTATCGAATGTGCGGGTAACAAAGAAACATTCACCCTGTCCGATTCTCAGGCTGTAGGCGAAGAACGCTTGTCCATAGTGGTAGCCGCTCATCAACGTGGGCTGAATGAAGTAACCCGGCAAATACTGGAAACAATTAGCGACTCGTGTTCATGACAACCCGCAACCTGGCCACCCTGTTCCTCTCCATGGCGCTGGCATCCTGCGCAACTCTGGATCCAAACTACGAAGAGCCCACCGTGACCTTAAGCTCTTTCAAGGCACTGCCTTCCGAAGGCATGCTGCCGGCTTTTGAAATCGGATTGCGGATCATCAACCCGAACACACAGGCGCTTAACCTGGAGGGAATCGTTTATACGGTTTCACTTGAAGGCTACGAACTGGTTAAAGGTGTGGGGAAGGATTTTCCGGTGATCGAGGGCTACAGCGAAGGCGAGGTTAAGCTCACCGCTTCAGCCAATTTACTGGCAGGCGTCCGGTTCGTGACCAACTTGATGCAGGAACAACACGATACGTTCGAGTACGAGTTCAAAGCCAAGCTGGACCTGGGCGGACTCTATCCCTCAATCAGGGTTAAAGAAAAAGGTAACATCGACCTCAACGGCCCGGCTACCCGTTAATCACCAGGGCAACGGGTAGCCTTCCTGGTGCCAGAATGTGCCCGTCTGACCGATATCCAGACTATCCATTCGCTCAATCAGCCCGGCCGCCGACTGCTCGACGCCCATTCCCGTATTCCCGGTCATTTCGGTTGAAACCCAACCGGGATGGAGTAGAAAAACACCAATCCCCGACTCTTTCAGATCAATACTCAGGCTTTTCCCGGCCATGTTGACTGCAGCTTTGGACATACGGTAACCGTAGGCACCGCCGGATGTATTATCGTCTACCGATCCCATTCGACTGGTGATAATAAATACGCCGGAACCTTTCTGCAGCAAGGGCTGCATTGCCGTAGTGACCCGCAAAGGTGCAACGGCGTTAACCCGAAACTGACGTTCAATAGACGCGGCGTCGAAATCGTCGAGTGCATTTCGCTCAAGGATTCCAGCATTATTGACCAGGCGGTCAATTTGAACCTCGCCTATTTCCTTTACCAGTTGTGCTACGGAATCTTCAGAGGTGACATCAACGCCTTCAATTACCCTTACCCCAAGTTCTGCAAGAGCAGGATTTGAGGTTCGGCATACCGCGATCACTTCGTCACCACGTTCAGAATACTGTCGC
>CAYUBS010000071.1:0-14960 GCA_964443145.1 uncultured Wenzhouxiangellaceae bacterium
GGTACGAAATTCAGTAAGCCATCACCGCCGGTGACTTGATCTCCGGCCTGGAAATAGAATTCCTGAACCGTTCCGGCGACCGGCGCACAAATGGTGTGCTCCATTTTCATTGCCTCCATAATAAGCAAAGGCTGGTCGATTTCGACCTCGATACCGGGCTCAACCAGTAGCTTCACAATCACGCCGTGCATCGGCGCCGTAAAGGCATCCGCAGCAGAACCGGATTCAGCCTCACCAAGATCTGGTTGTGCTAACGCGAACTGCATTGCTCCAGCCTGCCCGAACAGCGTGAACACGCCATCATGTGGCACGACCACAACTTTTTGACGGTAGCCGTCTATGTCTGCATACAGAGAAGTTCCATCCAGTTCCCCTGCGGCCATGACAGTCTTTCCGCAAGCTGTTATACGGAATCGTCGTTGCTCCCCGGTTCCAATCTCGACCACGGGCACTTCGTACTCGGTACCGTTCAATACGATGGCGCCCGTGTGCATGGCGGGCTCATTCAGGCGCCAGGCGTTTGATGAATTCCACGGCGACCATGGGTCGCTTCGCCCCACCCTTTTTCGAGTCGCCTGCTCCATCCGCAGCAATAGATAAAGCGATGCCAGCGGCAGGTCCTGTACCCGGTCACTCTCGGTGGCGTGGAACAGCAGGTCGTAGTGGGTCTCTATGAAATGCGTATCGACTTCAGCAGCCTTGAAAGGTGCACTCATCGCAAGGTTGTAGAGAAATGAAATATTCGTAGTGGGTCCGCTGATACGGTATTCGGACAAAGCCCTCGCCAACCGTGACAGGGCCCTCTCACGGTTCTCATCCCACACTACCAGCTTGGCGATCATGGGGTCGTAATAGACGCTGACCTCATCGCCCTGCAATACGCCAGTGTCCACCCGTACATGCTGGTTCTCGGCGGGTGGGTGAAGATAGCTCAGGACTCCCGTGGCCGGGAGAAAATCATTATCCGGATCTTCAGCATAGATGCGCGCCTCGAAAGCATGCCCATTGATACTGAGTTCATTCTGCTCAAGCGGGAGTAGCCCACCTGAAGCGACCTGCAGTTGCCATTCCACAAGGTCCTGTCCGGTAATCATTTCTGTTACCGGATGCTCTACCTGCAAGCGGGTATTCATCTCCATAAAATAGAAAGTGCCGTCAGAATCCAGCAGAAACTCAACAGTGCCTGCGCCTTCATAGTTTATGGCGCGCGCCGCCAGCACGGCCGCCTCGCCCATCTGCTTACGCAGCTCCGCCGTCATGCCGGGCGCAGGCGCCTCCTCAATGACTTTCTGGTGACGGCGCTGCACAGAACAGTCACGCTCAAACAGGTAAACGGCGTTGCCATGGCCATCACAAAAAACCTGAAATTCCACATGGCGTGGACGAGGCAGGTATTTCTCGACCAGCATTTCCTGGTTGCCGAAGCTGGAAGATGCTTCGCGTTGCGCTGCCGCGAGCGCCGCGTCAAATTCAGATGCCTGGTTTACCAGGCGCATGCCCTTTCCGCCCCCACCGGCGACCGCTTTCAACAGAACCGGATATCCGATTTCTGCAGCCGCAGTGGCCAATCGCTCGGGTGCCTGGTCAGCCTCATGGTAGCCGGGGACAAGTGGAACGCCCGCTTTACCCATGATGCTCTTGGCTGCCGACTTGGAGCCCATGGCTTCGATTGCTGCCGTCGGCGGGCCGATAAATACGATGCCAGCCTGCTGACACAAGCGGGCAAACCCGGCGTTCTCCGACAGGAACCCATAACCGGGGTGCACAGCCTCAGCTCCGCTCGACTTGCAGGCTTCGATAATACGCTCACCGACCAGGTAGCTTTCACGCGGCGGCGCGGGCCCGATATGAACGGCCTCATCCGCCATCGCGACGTGCAGGGCATCCCGGTCGGCGTCGGAGTAGACCGCAACCGTCGCCACGCCCAATCTACGAGCTGTTCGGATGATGCGGCAGGCAATTTCGCCGCGGTTGGCTATCAGAATCTTTCCGAACATGTCCGGCTACTCCTTCACATGCGAAACACGCCGAAGCGCGTCTCATCAATGGACTTGTTGAGCGAAGCTGAAATGGCCAGTCCCAGTACCTGGCGGGTCTGGGCAGGATCTATGACGCCATCATCCCACAAGCGGGCAGACGCATAATATGGATGGCCCTGCTCTTCATAGCGGTCAAGAATTGGTTGCTTGAACTCTGCTTCCGCCTGTTCAGACCAGGCCTCGCCGGCCCGTTCTTTCTGGTCCCGCTTGACCTGTGCCAGCACACCGGCTGCCTGCTCGCCACCCATCACTGAAATCCGTGCATTTGGCCAGGTAAACAAAAACCGCGGTTCATAGGCCCGACCGCACATGCCGTAATTGCCCGCACCGTAGGAATTACCAATGATGACGGTGAACTTGGGAACCTGAACAGAAGAAACGGCGGTTACCATTTTTGCGCCATGCTTGGCGATCCCCTCTGCTTCGTACTGTTTACCTACCATGAAGCCCGTTATGTTTTGCAGGAATACCAGTGGAATTTTCCGTTGCCCGCACAGTTCCACGAAGTGAGCACCCTTCTGCGCCGATTCCCCAAACAGGATGCCGTTGTTGGCCACGATTCCGACCGGATAACCAAAAATACGGGAGAAACCACACACCAGGGTTGTGCCATAGCGTGCTTTAAACTCATCAAACACTGAACCATCCACGATGCGCGCAATAACTTCCCGAACATCATAGGGCTTCCTCGCATCGTGGGGCACGATGCCATAAATCTCCTGGGGGTCATACAGTGGTTCGCGGGCCTCTGCCAGGTCAAGACTGACCGGCTTGACCCGGTTGAGTCGGCTGATTGCTCTGCGCGCCAGTTTCAGCGCATGGTGATCGTTCTGGGCGAAGTGATCAGCAACTCCGGATTCCCGCGTGTGCACATCTGCACCACCTAATTCTTCCGCACTGACAATTTCCCCGGTAGCGGCCCGTACCAGCGGCGGGCCAGCGAGGAATATGGTGCCCTGCTCTTTGACGATGATCGACTCGTCAGCCATGGCCGGCACATAGGCGCCACCGGCTGTACAGGACCCCATGACGATCGCAATTTGCGGGATGTTCTGCGCCGACATATTCGCCTGGTTATAAAAAATACGCCCAAAGTGCTCACGGTCCGGAAAGACTTCATCCTGCATCGGCAGGAAGGCGCCCCCCGAATCCACCAGGTAGATGCAAGGCAGATTGTTCTGCTCAGCTATGGTCTGAGCGCGCAGATGCTTCTTGACGGTCAGCGGGTAGTAAGTGCCGCCTTTAACCGTCGCGTCATTCGCAACGATCATGCATTCCTGGCCGGCAACCCGGCCAACACCGGTAACAATACCGGCTGCCGCTACGGTCTCACCATAGACGTCGTGAGCTGCCAACTGGGATAGCTCGAGAAATGGAGAACCCGCATCGACCAGGGCATTTATCCGGTCTCGAACCAGCAGCTTGCCGCGTGATTCATGCCGTTCCTGGTACTTCCCGCCTCCGCCAAGGCGAACCCGGGCCACATGCTCCTTGAGGTCTTCGACCATCGAGCGCATATGCTCAACGTTGGCCAGGTATTCCTCGGAGCGATTATTCACCTTGCTATCAATCACGCTCATGGTCAGTCTCCCGCGGTGCCTTTCCTAGTGAGGGGCAGTTTCAGCGAACAACTCACGGCCAATCAGCATGCGCCGGATTTCGGAAGTTCCGGCACCGATCTCATACAGCTTGGCGTCACGCAATAGCCGTCCCGCCGGATAGTCGTTGATATAGCCATTGCCACCCAGGCACTGGATTGCTTCGAGCGCCATCTGGGTGGCCCGTTCAGAAATAAACAGGATTACACCCGCCGCGTCTTTACGCTTTTCCATTCCGCGGTCACAATTAGCCGCAACCGCATACAGGTAAGCTCGTGATGCACTTAAATTTGTATACATGTCGGCAACCTTACCCTGCATCAGCTGGAACTCACCGATACTGCGCCCGAATTGCTTGCGCTCATGAAGATAGGGTTCAACGACGTCCAGGCAGCTCTGCATGATGCCCACCGGCCCGGCCGCCAGTACAGTTCGCTCATAGTCCAGCCCTGACATGAGTACGCGAATGCCGCCGTTTTCCTTACCGAGTATATTTTCAGCGGGTACCCGGCAATCCTTAAAAATCAGCTCGCAGGTGTCGGATCCACGCATCCCCAGCTTGTCGAGTTTTTCCCCACGTGAGAACCCGGGTGCTTCACGCTCAATGATGAAGGCCGTGATGCCCCGTGACCCGGCAGCGATGTCCGTTTTCGCATAAACCACGAACACGTTGGCTTCCGGACCATTGGTAATCCACATCTTAGTGCCGTTGAGCACGTAGTGGTCGCCATCAAGCTCGGCTCGCAGCCCCATGCTGACGACATCAGACCCGGAGTTGGGCTCTGACATTGCCAATGCCCCGACATGTTCTCCACTGCACAGCTTCGGCAAGTATTTTTGTTTTTGCTCCTCGCTGCCGTTCTTGTGAATCTGGTTGACGCATAAATTTGAATGCGCCCCATAGGAAAGCCCGACTGAGGCAGATGCCCGGCTAATTTCTTCCATAGCCACGCAGTGTGCGAGGTAGCCCAGTTCGGTCCCACCGTACTCACCTTTCACCGTAATTCCCAAAAGGCCCATATCGCCCAGTTTTTGCCACAGGTCCGGCGGAAAAACATTGTCCCGGTCGATCTGCGCAGCACGCGGCGCAATCTCCGAACGAGCAAACTGGTAAACCGCTTCACGCAGCATCTCGATTTCTTCTCCGAGGTCAAAGTCCAATGACGGGAAATGTGTATTCATGAGTTTTCCTCTCCGTTGAGGCGCGCATCCAGGGCGGCCTTGCACTTGTTTTCAGCCTCAGAAAGCTCACGTAACATGGCCTTGAGATCTGCTTGTTGTCTTTTCAATTCAGCACGCTTTTCCTGGATTTTCGCAATCAGCGATTCCAGCTGCCGGTGGTTACTTCCTTCCGTGCCATACATCAGGATAATTTCTGCACTCTCGTTGAGGCTCAGGCCCAGTCGTTTTCCACGCAGGATCAGTCGCAGCTTGGTGCGATCTGCCGGGCCGTAAACCCGCCGGGTGCCATCGCGTGCCGGATTAAGCAAACGCTTTTCCTCGTAAAACCGGATCGTCCGCGTAGTTACATTGAACTCGCCGGCCAGGTCACTGATGCTGTACGTGCTGGGCATGAAATTTTCCTTTCGGGCTGGCGCAGAAGTATAAATTACGTTTACGTTAACGTAAAGCTAAAGGCAAACACGGACTCAGCTACTGCAAGATGTTCGGGCGTTTATCCGGCAGCAGCAATAGCCGCCATGCAGCGACGGGCACGTGCCTCAATCGCGTCCCAGTTCCCCGCTTCAATATCCGCGGCCACGAATAAAGGAGCAACGAAGCCCATGGCGAACACCCCGGCGGCCAGCCAGGCTGCCGCATTGTGTTCATCCACTCCGTTGGTCGGAACAATTTTCAGATAAGGCATCGGCCCAAGCACTGAACGAACCCAGTCCGGACCACCGGCGGGTGCCGGAAACAGTTTGCACAGTTGGGCACCAGCACGATGCGCCCAAAGCATCTCGGTGGGCGTGTGTGTGCCTGGCATGCAGGCAACCCCGAGGTCTCTGGCAGCGGAAATGACCACGTCGTCAACCACGGGTGACACCAGGAAACGGGCGCCTGCTTCCACAGATTTTTGTGCTTCAGCTTCTTCCATAACGGTACCCGTCCCCACGACCAGGCCTTCGCGCTGCGAAAAATCCTGTACCAGTTCATAGACGCCCGGAATCGTCAGCGTGAATTCGATCACTGTAAACCCGCCCCGAATAGCCGCCTCCATGGCCAACGCTGCTTTCTCCTGGCTGTTCGTGCGAAGAATGGCACTGGCCTTCTCCCGCCCAAACAACTCAACAAATTCTTCAGGTGTCACGCCTCGTCTCCCTCTTTCATCAACAGAATCTTTTTTGCCTGGACCAGATGCGGCAAATCCAGCATGGTGCCATCCAGCGCCAGCGCCCCGGCATCCGGGTTCGCCTCGAACAACTCAACGATGCGACGTGCCCGTTCCAGTTCTTCCTTGCTGGGCATGAACGCCCGGTTGATCACTTCAACCTGAGCCGGATGGATGGCCATCTTGCCACTGAACCCATCCCGCCGGGCCTGCGCACAGGATGCCTCCAGGCCTTCAAGATTTCGAAAATCAGCATACAGCGTATCTATAGCAGCTACCCCGGCTGCGTGTGCGGCAAAAAGGCACAGGCTACGTACCAGTTGGTAAGGTGCTGTCCAGTTACCTGACTCGTCCCGGTTGGAGGTGGCGCCAACGGCAGCACTCAAGTCTTCAGCTCCCCAGGTCAGGCCCGCCAGGCGCGCTCCGCATTGCCTGTAATCTCCCAGTGTGAAAACTGCCTGTGGGGTTTCGGTGGCCACAGGCAGAATCCGGGTCGAGCCGACTTTAAGTTCGTATTCCTGCTCATAGGCGCCAATGCGCCGGCCGAGCAATTCGATGTCTTCCGGACCGCGGGCTTTGGGCAGGACGATACCATCAGCCCCTGCAACGACCACAGCGGCCAGGTCGGGCCCTGCTTCCGTATGGTCCATCGGGTTGATCCGGACCCAGATTTGCGTCGAAGGTTTTTGAGAACTGCCTTTTGCCTTGCGCCCGGTCAGGTATTCCGCCACCAGGCCGCGGGCAGCTGCCTTACGCTGGGGGCTCACGGAGTCTTCCAGATCCAGGATCAGCATATCAGCAGGAATGTTCTCGCTTTTTGCCAGCTTCTTCTCGCTGTCACCAGGCACGAACAACAATGAACGCATGCGACTCATGGGCCAGGCTTCCTGAGCATCAGCGCGCTTCGCTTACAGACCCCGACCAGCTCGTCCTTCTGGTTAAAGGCACGGTGCTCGAAAATAATGATGCCGTTGTCCGGCCGGGACCGGCTATCGCGTAGCTCCAGCACCTCGGTCTGAATGTGGAGGGTATCTCCGTGGAAAAGAGGACGCGGGAAACGCACCTCGTCCCAGCCCAGGTTGGCGACTGTTGTTCCATGCGTCGTATCGTTAACGGAAATGCCGACCATCAGGCCGAGGGTCAGGCAACTGTTCACGACCCTCTGACCAAATTCTGTTTCGGTCCGGCAATATTCTTCGTCCAGATGCAGTGCCGCCGGGTTGTGTGTCATGGTGCTGATCATGACGTTGTCGGCTTCTGTGATCGTACGCCTGATCGAGTGATCGAACACCTGCCCCACCGTAAATTCTTCGAAGTACAAACCGGCCATATTATTCTCCGCTGTCCAGCGCGCTAAATTGGAATCAGCTTACACGATGACACTCAGTGTCGGAATCTCTCCACCTGATTTTCGACCAGAGAGTACAGCGCGGGCACAACCACCAGGGTCAACAGCGTTGAACTAAACAGCCCTCCAATCACAGCGACGGCCAAAGGGCCATTGGTATCCGACCCTGCCCCCAGACCAATAGCCGCTGGCAACAGGGCAAGAATGACCGTCATAGAGGTCATCAGCACAGGCCGCATACGCACAGGACAGGCCTCTGCGAGCGCCTCATCAATACCCATGCCCTGCTCCCGCATCTGGTTGGTCCGGTCAACCAGCAGGATGGAATTCTTGGCAACCAGCCCGACCAGCAGCACCAGCCCAATCATGGAGTAGATGTTCAGAGAGTGCCCGGTCAGCCATAACGCTCCGACACCCCCAATAATGGCCAGTGGTTGCGCAACCATGATGACCAGTGGCTGGATGAAGGAATTAAACTGGCTGGCCAGCACCATGTAGACCAGGATCATCGCCGTGACAAAAGCAAACAGCATGTAGTTGACCGTCTTGCCGAATTCCTCCGACCGCCCGATCATTGTTACCTTGTAGCCTGTGGGTAACATTCCGCGGGAAATCTCCAGTACTTTGGAAATGGCAGCAGCCTCTGCAATGGCCGGAGTGCCATAAAAAGTGGCTGAGTACTGCAGGTCATAACGCGATACGATGGCTGGCCCCAGGGTGGGTTGCAGTCGCGCCAGGTTATCCAGTCGCACCCGTTCACCCAGCGACGAACGAATGTAGATCCGGCTCAGGTCCGGCGTATGCTCGGCACCCGCCTTCAACCGGATGTCGTAGCGCTCCCCGTCGCCCGGATCATCGTTATACCGGGCTACATCGTAACCTCCGGACATCACGTTAACCGCCATCGCCACGTCACGCGAGGTGATGCCCAGGCTGTGAATCCGCTCACGCGCCAGCTTCATTTCCAACTGCGGCAGGTCGAGCTGCAAGTCGACGTCCAGCGATCCTATGCCAGGTTCCCGCCCGAGCCGCTCTTTCAGGTCATCGGCCAGCACGGCCACCTGCTCCAGTTCGGGCCCCTGCAGGACAAACTGTAGCGGCTCACCCCGCTGCCCGCCTACGATGGGCATTTCCGTTACGAATATCTCGACTCCCGGGATCTCCGCAAAGCGCTTGCGCAGGGTTTCCATCAGCTCGGCCTGGCTAATCTCGCGATATTCCCAGCGCAACATCTTAACAATGATGCTCGCCCTGCTCACTTGCCGCGCCTGGTCCTGGCCGATGGTGGCGAACGAACCGGCAATGGCCGGGTACTCGCCGAAAATTGATTCGATCTGCCTGATCCGGGATTCGGTGTATAAAATGCCCGAGCCCAGCGGCGCCTTGACGGCCACGACAAACCGGCCCTCGTCCTCGACCGGCATAAAGCCCTTGTCGATTTGCCCGAATATGAATCCACTGGCCAACACCGACACGCCGGCAATAGCCAGCACCGACCATCGGCGCTTCAGGCTGAGGGCGATTAACCTGCGATATCCGGCATCCAATGCCTTGAATCGGGCCTCGATGGTGCGGTATACCGGCCCATGCTGGTTCGAAAAACCCAGGTAGCGTGCGCACAAAGCCGGCGTCAGAGTCAGAGAGACAAACAGCGAAACCACCACACCAACCGTCACCACCACCGCGAATGACTTGAAGAAGCTCCCGATGATGCCTTCCATGAAGATGACGGGGGCAAAGATTGCAACCAGCGTCAGCGTTGCCGCAAGCACGGCAAAAACAACCTGGCGGCTGCCCTTGATAGCCGCATCGACTGGGTCAGTATTGCCGTTTTCCCGCTGCCGATAGATGTTTTCCAGCACAACGATGGCGTCATCCACCACGATACCGATCAGCAACAACAGACCCAAAAGCGTCATCGTATTGAAGGTGAAGCCGGAGAAATACATGACGGCGACAGCACCCAGCAGTGATACCGGAATGGCTGCGGCAATGATCAGGGTGGAAGAAAGGCTTTTCAGAAACAATAACACCACCAATGCCGTCAATAATGTTCCGAGCACGATGTGCTCTTCCAGCGCTGACACGATGTCCTCGATCAGTTCCGCATCGTTGAATGAGATGTCGAGTCGCATACCGGGAGGCAAGTTGGGAATGATCTCCGATTCCAGGCGGCTTTTCACTTCCTCAACGATGGCCACAGCATTCGAATTCTGGACTTTGACGATACCCAGGCCGACGGTCGGTTGGCCGTTAAAACTGGCGAACTGCCTGTGATCTTCCAGGCCATCCTCGATGTCCGCAATATCCGCCAGCCTCAAAGGCGCACCCTCCGGGTAGGCCACGATCAGGGCCTCAAGCTCGCGCGGGTCATGGTATTCAACATCCAGCTGGATCAGCTCTTCCTGTTCCCCGGCGACAAGAAAGCCACCCTGCAAGCGGACGTGCTCGGTGGCAAACGCCCCGACCACATCATTAACTGCTATTCCGAATGCAGCCATTCGATCCGGATCCAGGTTGACGCGAATGGTTCTTCGCCTCTCACCACCTAATCTAACTTCCCCAACACCATCAATAGTTTCTAGCCGTTTCTTAATGTTATTTCTTGCATACTGGTTGAGTTGTTGAAGTGTCCGGTCGCCAGTCAGCGCCAACCATAAAACCGGCAATGCGCCAAATTCAACCTTGGCAACAACCGGCGGGTCGGTTTGCCTGGGAAGCTCGGGCAGGATCTGGTTGACCTTGGCCTGCACCTCGTTGAAGGCAATATCAATTTGCTTCTTCAGACCAAACCGCACCACGATGACCGAAACCCCGGGCGCTGACGTGGAACGAATGTGTTCGATTCCCGGCACACTGTTGACGGTAGTCTCAATGATATTGGTAACGCTGGAATCGATGATCTCGGGACTGGCACCCGGCAGGATGGTTCGAATCGAAATCATCGGAAATTCGATTTCGGGGAAACGGTCAACGCCGATGCGGTCAAAACTAATGATTCCGAATAAAAGAAATACCCCGGATAGCATGTAGGCGAACACATGCCGGTTGATCGAAAGCTCTGGAAGACTCATCCCTTTCACAGAGCCGGCTCCTGTACGACAACCCGGGCACCATCACTCAGATAATGCGCGCCTTCCACCACCACAAACACATCCGCGCCGAGTCCATCGCGAATCTCAACCCAGTCATCTTTGCGAACACCTGTTGTTACCACGAATTGTCTAACCTCTTCACCGGTAGGCGTGTCCAGCAGAAAAAGGACTTCACCGGCAGGCCGCTTCACCACGGACGAGGCAGGAACCACAGTGGCACCGCGACGATTCTCCACCACGAGGATCGCCTCAATGGTAGCTTCGGGTCTCCAGCTTCCGGGGTTTTCCAGGTCGGCCATCACCATCAGTGAACGGGTCATAGCACCAACCTGAGGGCGAATCTGTCCCACGGTTGCCTCCACCACGAGGCCTGGTGCGATTGCACTTTCCAGAAAAATCGTCTGTCCAACCTCAACCATGTGCCCCACGGTCTCGGGGAAAGGCAGCTCGGCCCGCAGGTTGACCGTATCTACCACTGTCAGCAGAGGACTGCCCACCGACACGAAATCACCTACCGCAACATGCCGCCTTTCGACCACGCCATTCACCGGTGAAACCAGCTGAGTTTTTGTCAGGCGATCCGCGGCAATCGCGAGCCGGGCCTGCGCAGCAACCAGGGACGCCTTGTCCACAGCCAGCTGGGCTTCGGCATCGTCCAGACGCTCCTGCGGCATCATATCTTTGGTTTTCAGGTCGCGATAGCGGGCCACGCGACGTTCTTCGTTCGTTATGCTAGCGCTAAGACGCGTTATGGCAGCCTGCGCTTCCCGCTTCGACAATTCGTACGTGGTGGCATCAAGCCGAATCAACACCTCGCCTTTCACTACAGACTGGCCTTCGGTCACACCGACCTCAATCACCCGGGCATCAATCTCCGCCGCCAGCCTGGGGGCACTTTTACTAATGACCCGGCCGACCGAAAAGAGCTCCACCCTCACATCCCTGGTCTGGCCTGGAGCAATCGTGACTGCAACCGGGTTTCGCTGGTCGCTTGTAAGGTTTTCAGAGCCCTCTTCCAGTGCCTGTTCGCCACACCCCGACAGCGCTGAGGCGCAGATCAAACAAGCCACGACGGATTTGATCAGATTCATGTTGCTACCTTTCATTTCTTTTTGGCTCCCGGCGGCATGAACATGCCATTCAACATCACATCGACCATTTCACTGCTGAACTGCTGCGGTCGATTTATAAAGCCTGCCTGGGGCAAATGTTGCAGCAAACTGTTTGCCTGGAAGAAAAATATGTCTGCGCCTATCAGCAGTGTCGCGCATAACGCAGGATCGAGGTCGGGCCGCAATTCTCCGGCTTCCTGCCCGGCCATAAAAGTGGAAATAATGCGCTGGAATATGCCGCCAAACACCTGGTCGGTCAGCATCTTGCTCCGCTCGTCGTTTCCAGAAAACGCTTCGCGAATAATCACCCGCGAAGTCAGCGCATTTTTTTCCAGATGCCCGAGGTGGGCCCTGGCAAAATTTGCCAGTCGGTTGGCAAATGGGCCCGGGCTTTCTGCCAATTGGTCAACCAGCCCTGATAACTCAGCCGCACTGGACTGGAGGATGGCCTGGTATAACGATTCTTTGGATGAAAAATGATGGTAAATATTGGCTTTGCTGACACCTGCGGCTTCCGCCACTCCACGCATCGACACTGCATCGTAACTACTCGCAGAGAACAACCGCACTGCGGCTTCCAGGATCGCCACCTCACCGGGCGATTGCCTCGGTGAGCGTCTTCTTGTTGCTTCAGCCTGCATTAGAATCCTTCCTGAACCAAATGACTGACCGTACGGTCGGTCAGTCATTATCCCGTATTTTTCCAGGCAAGGATACAGTCCGGATTCTATCCGGTGTTTTGGATACCCAGCGCGATCCCTTTTACGGTGGCCTTGAGCGCCTCCAGTAACGCCTCGTCCTTGCAGCCACCGTCACGCCAGCGCTGCAACAAATCAATCTGCAGCAGGTGCAAAGGGTCGACATAGGGATTTCTCAATCGGATATTCCGCTGAAGAACCGTTTGGTCGTCTAATAGCCGGTCCAATTGTTTGAGCTCGAGGATACGCTTCTCAGCGAGTTCAAATTCAGTACTGATCGAATCGAAAAACCGCTGCTGCCCAGCCCCGGCAAGACCGGCATAACGTTCCCCGATCCCCAGCTCGGATTTCCCAAGAACCATTTCCACGTCATTGATCATGCCCTGGAAAAAAACCTGCTTGCGGAGCAGATCCCGAACGGCCTCAATGCCGAATTTTTCAATGGCGCTATCAAGTGCAGTGCCAAAACCGTAAACCCCGGGGAACCCCACTCGCACCTGGGCCCAGGAAAACACCCAGGGAATAGCCCTGAGATTCTCAATACCTGCCCCAGAGCGGCGCGACGCAGGTCGCGAACCGATGTTTAGCCGCTCGATAACATCAAGTGGGGTGGTGGCTCGGAAGTAAGCGGGGAAATCACCATCCTCATAAACCATCGCACGAAATTTATCCCTTGAAAGAACAGACATATGGGACAAAATGGCACTTTCATCATCATTCAACCCTTGCGAAGCAAAGCCCATGCTGTGTGTCAGCGTGGCGCCAGCCTCCAGCTCAAGGTTGCGCAGAGCAAGAAACCGAACACCGAATTTCTGGTTAATCACCTCGCCCTGCTCGGTCACACGCAGGAAGCCCTTGACCGTTCCCGGCGGCGCCCCAAGAATTCCATTGACCAGGTTTCCACCCCCCCGGCTCACGGTGCCACCGCGACCATGAAAAAACACAACATCGGTGTCGTTCTGATCACCCACGTCGACCAGGCGCTTTTGCGCCGCATAGAGAGACCAGCGTGAGGCGACAATTCCGCTATCCTTGCTGCTGTCGGAGTAACCGACCATGACGGCCTGCCTGTTGCGGTGTCCGTCCAGGTGCCTGAGATAAAAGTCCAGCGATAACAGGCTGCCAATAATTTCCGGTCCGGCCTGCAGATCATCCACCGTTTCCAACAGCGGAGCCACGTCCAGCTGGGACGATGCCCCGGTATGCGGATTGGAAATCTCAGCAAGCGCCAGGGCTGTCAGTACATCGTCCGCCCCCTGGGTCATGCTGATAATAAACAAACCGATTGCCGAACTGCCATACATTTGCCGGGCGCTGGAGATTGCCTTAAACACATCAAGTGTGTCCCGGGCCTCTTCACTCAGCGAATTCCCCACAGAAACGCCAGGCAACCCACCGGTTTCCAGCAAGTGGGTCAGTACCTGGGCACGATTGGCCGGTTCCCTGGCCAACCAGTCTTCGCAACCCAGCAACTCACCCATGACGCGTCGATGCAGCAATGCATCCTGCCTCACGTCCAACGTCACCAGGTGAAAACCGAAGGTCTCAATTCGCCGCAGTAACCGTTCGACACCGAACAACCCTGCGTGCTCTCCGTGATTCTCCCGCAGGCTGTCACAAATCAGGCGGATGTCAGCCGCATAGTCATCAACGGCTGCGTACGCATGCTCCTGCTCACTCCAGGTGTGCTCCAGCCGATGGGACACCAACTTCAGCAGACAGCGATAAGGCATATCCTGATGCCTCTCAGGTATACCCCTGTTAACTCCGGGCATTACCTCCCGGTAGCGCGCCAGTTGCCGCAACATGGCAGGAGATACGCCTATCTCGGACGTGGACTGGCTGAGATAACGGGACAGTTTTCGTATATCCGGAAGGTACCGCTTGATCACCACGGCACGCTGTCTGGCCAGGGTCTCCAGAATCGTGGCCGAGGTGACGTTCGGATTGCCATCCATGTCGCCACCCACCCACGACCCAAACCGCAGGATAATGTCCTTCAGAAAATTCTCAGGGCACTGCTCGAAGTTGGCTTCAAAGGCCTGCTCTATAGATTCGTAAAAGACCGGCACCACACGGTAGAGAATGTCGGTAATGTAAAAAAGGATGTTATCCAGCTCATCCGCGACTGTAGGGCGCGAGTGCGGAACCAGGCGCGTTTGCCAGGATGAGGTAAGCGCCGCACGGATTCGCTGCAATGCCAACGCTTCCTCACGCGGCGTTAGCTCCGGGTTCAGTCGCTCAACCAAACGCAGCACGATGTCGTATTCTTTTTCCTGGATGGTTCGCCGGGTCGCCTCGGTTGGATGGGCGGTAAATACCGGTTGAATCCTGAGCTGGCTAATCGCTTCAGATAACGCATTGACATCAACACCTGCGTCCTTCAGCTCCCCAACAACCGCTTCGAGACTGCCACGCTGAGCCGTAGCCCCGGCCCTCTGATAGGCCCTGCGCCTGCGGATCCGGTGAACCTTTTCGGCCAGGTTAACTGCCCTCAGGTAGGTCGCGAATGCATGGATGACCAGCATGACCTGTTCCGGCTCCAGATCGGATAAAGCGGCATCCAGCTGTTCGGCGCCGCCTGAGCCTTCCCGTTGCTGAATCGCTGCTTTGCGCACCGCTTCTACACGGTCCAGCAATTCCTGCCCGTGCTGGTCAACCAGAACATCTCCCACCAGCGAACCCAACAGGCTGACATCAGCCCGCAGCGGAAGGTCTTTTTCAGGTATTTCTATCGA
>CAYUBS010000072.1:0-14775 GCA_964443145.1 uncultured Wenzhouxiangellaceae bacterium
CGCCTTCGATTATCAGTATTGGCCGTATCTCGGGCGGTGTGCGTTTCAACGTGATACCAGACCAGGTTACGCTGGAAGGAACGATTCGCACATTTGACGAAGACATGCGCCGTGATATTCACTCACGGATGGAGCGCACCGCTCGCGCTATTGCAGAATCTGCAGGTGCCGAAGTTGAATTTGAATTAGTGTTGGCGGCGCCTTCCGTCTACAACAACCCCGAGTTACTGACACGCATGATGCCGACCCTGGAACGTGTGGCCGGGAACGATCCGGTCAACATTGTCACGCCACAGACCGTGGCCGAGGATTTCTCCGAATTTGCGGCTGAAACGCCGGGCATGTTCCTGTTTCTGGGTAATGGCCCACCGGGAGTCGACCCGACAACACTGGCCGGCAACCATTCACCGTACTTCGACATGCACGAGCCGAACCTCGAGGTGGGTGTCCGGGCGTTCAGCAACCTGGTGGTGGATTACCTGAACGGCCGGTAAGCTACTGGTTGTTTCAACTGGTGGGGATGGTCAAAACAGGCGCTTTTTGTGCGCCCGTTGTGTTGGTCAGCGTGGTTATGAACAACATCAACGTGAAAACACGTTTGGAGGCCATGTCAGTGTTTTCTATCCAGTACCAATAATCATGATACTTGACGGCCGCAAAGCTCTCTTCCGGCCGGTCCTTTCCGGATAAGACATGAAAGGGGCGTTTTGTACCCGCTGGAAGGTTGTGACCGGCGGACGCATGAGTGTAGAGTTCAGGCGGAACATCAATAAACCCTGCCATTGCACTCAGCATCTGCACCACGGAACGGGTTTGAATGGTCAGGGTATCTGCATCCGTTTTAAAAGGTGCATAGATCACGCGGAACTGCTCTTTGTCGTCGTCCAGGCCTATGATTTCTCCGACGCGCCGGCTCTTTTCCCGGGTGGATTCAGCCAGGCCTATCTTGTTGAGGGTAAAAACGACCTGGTCACCGGAATCCGGATCGCTTTTTATTTCGAACCCAATAGCGCCCAGGCTTTGCAACTCCTGCATCAGGCTGACGAACTCAATAAATTCGGGCTCTGCGGAACGGGCATTTGATGCCTTTGCCGTCCAGTTATGGACGCCGTTGATGGATTCGACAGCCCAGGTAAACAGTAGCTCACTGCTATATCCAGCCTGGACCAGGGCCAACAAACTCTTGGGTTCGATCGGCTCCAGGATGGCCCGCAAATAGTCGTCGCCTGTCTTGGGCATGTAGGTGATGGTGGGCCGGTCTGTATACGTGCCGCTGGCGCCCAGTCCGCTGGAATTTCCACCGATAAGACTGTCATTGAAGCCCACTCTGCCGTCTACGCTGGTGGAAAGCGAATAGCCACTGACAATCGTGCCGACGTCCACAAATACCGGCATATCCACATAGCGAATCTTGACGATGTTGGCCAGCATCTGGTTCTTCCAGTTTTCACCGATGCTGTTGCCATAATCGAGTTGATCCCGGTCCATGGATTTGGGGCCATAGCTTGAGCAGGCTGCCAAAATGGCGCATAACCCGATCACAACAATGTTTTTGAGCAGTCGGCTGCTGAAAGGACTTTTCATTATCTCAATCCAAATACCTACGGTATTGTATAGACCCTATGGTTTTACATAGGCACGGGGTAGTTCTGATTGTACCGGCAAATAGCGGTCCCGTAACAGTGTTTGCCGTGACACCATCTCAACCGGCTTGCCGGCGATAATGACCTGGTCGGCGGCCGAAGTAACTTCCAGCGGGTCGCCGCTCCAGATAACGAGATCGGCGGTGCTGTTGTTCTCGATGCTGCCATATCCATCGCCCAGGGAAAATATCGTGACTGGACTGATGGTCATGGCTGCCAGTCCCGCTTCATAGGGCAGTCCATTGGCGACGGCGTTACCGGCGAATTGCCTCAGCTTACGCGCCTGGTGTGTGCCGGCACCCTGGAATGCGATGGTCACGCCCGCCTCATTCAGCAACGCTGCGTTGTCCAGCCGTGCTCCCACCTGGTCGAAACTGGCGGGCAGGTTGGAGAGCGCGTTGATCAGAACAGGGACGCCCGCCTCTGCCAGTTGATCTGCAACCATCCAGGCCTCGGTGCCTCCGCTGATTACTGTATTGAGTTCATGCCGTTCCGAAAATACCAGTACCTGCAGAATGTCGCTGGCGCGGTCCACGTTGAAAACCACGATCCCATTACCACGGAAACCGGCTAATGATTTGCGGCCGGCAGATGTCAGCAACGGATCCGGAGACCAGCTTACTTCCGATCCAGCCTCTGTCATGGCTTGTTCCAGCAGCATCCACTGTGCTGCGCGTGAACCGCCACTTTGGTCCGAAGCGTCGGCCCCAACGTCGATAAACAGCACTTTGTCACCCAAAAATGGGCGATAAGCTCCATTCAGGGAGACGGCCTGCCCCTGGCCGCCGATGATGCTGCCTGAACGGCTGGCACCCAGCATGCTCCAGGTATAGCCCTCGATCCGCGTGACCGGGATGACGGTTGAGTGTGGGTTGTATGCCGGCGTGACATCAAACTCCGGCCTCAGGGCCTCGGTGTCCAGGCCGCTGTCCACCGAAGACTCGACGGCGCCGATCTCAACCAGGCCCAGTTCGGTGATGCCGGCGAAGAAGCCGGGCGTTACCGGCCGGCCTTCGGCTTCGATTACTGTTGCATCCGCAGGGGCCGTGAGGCTTGTTCCTACTGCCCGAATCTGGCCGTCACGGATCAGGATGTCGCCTTGCTGTATTACACCGGAGCTGCTCATGGTGTGAACGGTGGCGTCATTGATGAACAGGGTTTCTGCCTGCGCGGTGAGGGAGGTCGCCAGGCAAAGTGTCAGTGCAATCCCGCCGGCCAGTCGTGTGCGTTTTGATTGAATTTTTCTCATTGGTCTGCCCCCGCTTGCTGGCCCAGTTCGAAGTCGGAAAGTGCCTGTCTGTCTGGGTTTTCGCGGTCATACAATAATGCACCATCAACGAAAACCTGGTCTGCTTTGGCATAGACGCTGAACGGGTTGCCGTTCCAGATCACCACGTCAGCCATCTTGCCGGATTCCAGGGTTCCGGTCTGGTCCAGGATGCCCATTGATTTGGCCGGGTTGGCCGTTATCCATTGAATGGCGTGTTCCGGTGTGATGTCCATGCCGGCGCGACGTCCTCTCGTCATAGCCTTGGCGGCCTCCTGGTTCAGTCGCTGAATGCCTTCTTCCGAATCTGAATGAACGATGGCGCAGCCACCGGCTGGCCGGTCAACCAACGCTATGTTTTCCTGGATGCCGTCGTAGGCTTCGGCTTTAAAACCCCACCAATCGGCCCACAGGGCTCCGCAGACTTCATTTTCAGCCAGCATGTCGGCAATTTTGTAGGCTTCAACACCGTGGTGGAAAGCACTGACCCGGTAGCCGAACTCGTCGGCCATATCCAGAATGGTGGCCATTTCGTCTGCACGGTAGCAGTGCATGTGGACCAGTACTTCTCCCTTGAGAACGGCAGCCAGTGTTTCCAGCCTCAAATCGCGTTTGGGCGCTTTGTCAGAATCGTTTTTGTCGGCCTTCCTGTCGTTCTTTTTGTCGTTTTTCTTGCTCTCGTATTCTTCCCAGTCCTGGATGTACCGCTGCGCTTCTATCCACTGTGCCCGGTAACCGGCCACGTTACCCATGCGGGTTGAAGGCGCTTGCGTTCTTTCGCCATACACCCGCTTCGGGTTTTCGCCACAGGCCATTTTCAGGCCATAGGGTGCGGCGGGAAATTTCATATCCTGGTAGGTGATGGAGGGTACGTTTTTCAGGGTGACGCCACGCCCGCCGATCAGGTTGGCTGAACCTGGCAAAATTTGCATGGAGGTCACACCACCCGCCCGGGCACGGTTAAAGCCGGGGTCCTGCGGCCATACGCTGTGCTCTGCCCAGACTTGTGCGGTGGTAGGTGCTGTCGCCTCGTTACCATCGGAGTGGGCTTTGATGTTCGGGCTGGCGTAGACACCAAGGTGCGAATGGACGTCGATCAGTCCCGGCGTGACCCAGCGGCCCTTGGCATCGATGATGGTGGCGTCGCCGGCATTGATTTTCATCCTGGCATTGCCAACTTGTTTGATCTTTCCGTCGGACAGCAATAACTGGCCGTTTTCGATACGCGCACCGGTGCCGGTCAGGATGGTCGCGTTGATGATCAATACAGAATCGGAGGGCAGCGCGGAGTAAGTCGAAGGATAAGGTGCGGCCCAGGCGACGGTCTGCGTCAGCAGCAGCAGTAAAGCGCCAGAGAATAATTTTCTGAAAGTCATTGTGGTCCTCAATGTTATGATTCCGGACTATCGGAGCGATGCAGCCGGGCGGCTACTACAACATAAATGAAAAAGCTGATCAATCAGCCTGAATTCCGCGAATGGATCGAGCACAGCCTCGTGCAGCGCGAAAACATCCTCACCGTTAGCAACCAGGGCACCCTGCTGCACTACCAGGAGCAAGGCGTAGAGCTGATTGTGAAGACCGCCATGGGCAAAGGTTTACTGCGCAAGTTACGCGAACGAACCCTGCTGCGTGAGTACCATGCCTATCAGCGTCTGGAGGGCGTGCAGGGGGTACCCAGGTGCTATGGCATGGTTGCCGGCCATTACCTGGTGCTGGAGTTTATTCGTGGTACGCCGTACCGTCAGGCGCAATGGGTTGACCGCGAAAGTTGGTTTGATGAATTCCTTTTCGTGCTGCGTTCCATTCACGAGCGCGGCGTGAGTCATGCTGACCTGAAATCAAAATCGAATATCCTGGTGACCGAGGATGAAAAACCCTGTGTCATTGATTTTGGGACCGCCTTTGTCCACGAGGCTGGGTTTCATCCGCTTAACAACCCGTTGTTTGAACACAGCAGGCGGATGGATATCAACGCCTGGGTTAAGCACAAATATCACGGCAGGTACGAAAACATGTCGGCTGAGGATCTCGAATTACTGGACCTCAGCTTTATCGAGTATTACGTGCGCAAGCTTCGCGGGCGGCCGATGGATGTGATCCCCAGGGCCGGCCGAAAGAAATAATCATTGCTTCCGGCTTACAGTCCGGCCGAACTCAGCAGCTCCAGCCCCTCGGCAATACTGATTTCCGGGGTGTATCCAAAATCTCTTGTTGCTGCGCTGGTGTTGAACCAGTGTGCGGTCGCCAGCTGCTCAACTGAAAAACGCGTCACGGGTGGCTCGGATTTGAGTCCAAATATGCGCCACGCTGTCTCGCATAAGGCGCCGGCGGTCCTGGCCAGGCCCACCGGAACCGCCCGGATCTTCACATCGATCCCGATGGCGGCCAGTAGCTTGCGGATAATTTCACCCTGGGGCATGGGCTCATTGTTGGTTACAAAATAAGCCTTGCCGGCACAGCGTGCCGAACCCAACAGTTCCTGCAGCGCATTCACATGCGCCTGTGCTGCATTCTCTACGAAAATGGTATCGATGATCTTGTCCGGACCGGGCAGCGCCAGGGTGCCGCCGCTGGCTTTGGCCGCCAGCCTGGGCAATATGTGCGGATCGCCAGGGCCCCAGATTAGATGTGGGCGCAGGGAGACTGTTTTTAATTCAGACGAATTGGCCGCTGTAACCCGCTTTTCCGCTTCCGCTTTGGTTGCCGGGTAGGGTGCGCTGAAATGATCGGCGATGGGAAGGGATTCATCCGCCCCGGCGATGTCTCCACCCGCATGCACGATGCTGGGTGAACTGGTGTGCACCAGTACCGAAATCGCCTGCGACCGGCAGGCCTCAATCACGTTGTTCGTGCCCGTTACGTTGATGCGCCGGTAATCTTCCGGGTCGCCCCAGACCCCGGCTTTACCTGCAGTATGGACGATGGCTTGCGCGCCTTGTGCGGCTGCGCAGACCTGTTCCAGATGGGTGATGTCGCCGCGAACTGTACGGATTCCTGCTGCCTCCAGGTGTTTAGCCGGGCTGCGCTGGAACGCTACAACTTCGTGGCCGAGGGCGGTAAGTTGACGACAGATAGAACTGCCGAGGAAACCACCGCCGCCGGTGACAAGGATCTTCAAATGTTAGCTCTGCATCTTCTTTTCAGCCCACTCAGCCAATTCTTCGCGCCCGATCTTGGAGTTGTGGCGGATGTCCACCGGAAAACCGGAATGAAACAGAACGGTCCGAATTTCCCTGGTAATGGAGTGGGCCTGGGCCAGTTGCAGAAGGTCAAAATGGACCCGCTCGACGTCCACAGGCTCCAGTTTTCCTTTTACCTCGATGCACAATACGGGCATCTGGCGACCCTTCGTGCCCACGCCCACTACGGCTGAGCGAACCAGGTCGGGGTGCTGGTTGAAAATGGCTTCGCACTGGTCGGCGAACAGGGTTTCCTTACCGGTTTCGATACGCTGCGAAACACGACCGCAGTACCAGAGCCTGCCCATGCCATCCAGGATGCCCACGTCACCCATCCGGTGCCATGTGTCGCCCAGTTCGTCAGTTATTTTAGACAGGGCTGTGTCGGCATCACGCTCCCAGTAACTGTCGGTGCAACTGGGGCCTGACACGACAATTTCACCGGCCATTCCACGCGGCATTTCGGTGGTTTCAGAAAGGTCGTTGAAGGCCATGTCGCTGATCTTGATGATGCGCACTCGGTTCGGCTCAACCAGCTGTCCAACACAAACGCCATCACCTGACTCGATCCTGTCGACCATCCGGTCGTCTAATTCGGAGGCACATATACTACTGACCGGCAGGCACTCGGTGGCGCCGTAGGGCGTATGTATTTCGGAATCCTGGTAAAGCGAATCCTGCATCCGGCGGACAGTACGAATAGGTACCGCGGCACCGGCGGAAATAACCCGGGTTACGCTTTCCAGCCTGATCTTGTTGTCAACACAGTAGCGGCTGAGGGTGTCCAGCAGCGCGGGTGAGCCAAATACATTGGTCACCTTGAACCGGTTGATGGCTTCGATCAGTTTTTCCGGATCGGCATCGGCCGGGCGGGTCGGATCCATCTCCGGCACGACGGTCGTCATACCCAATGCCGGATCGAACAGTGCAAAGGGTGGAAATGTAGGCAGGCTCACTTCGCCCGGCTCAATGTTGAACGCTTTCTTCAGCATTGTGACCTGGGCATTGAAATGGCGGTGCCGGTAGACCACGCCTTTCGGTATGCCGGTGCTGCCGGAAGTGAACAGGATTGCGGCGATATCATCAGGCTTGGCCTCATGCATGCCTTCGCTGTTGTTGCTCTCGCCCATTGCCTTGAGTTTCTTGAGGTTGATACCCCCCAGGCCAAAGGTAGGGCCTGCGGTGATCAACAACTCGCAGCTTTTCTTGGCCCAGCCGAGAATCTTACGCGCGAAATGGGCCTTGGTGACTCCGATGAACGCCTTCGGCTGTGCTTCGGCCAGACACTGTTTCAGTGGCTTCATGCCAATGCCCGGATCGATCAGAACCGGTACGGCGCCAGCCTTGAACAGCGCGAAGAACATGGCGAAGAAATCGAGGCCGGGAGTGAGCATCAGTGCAGTGCGCGTGCCTGGGGTGATGCCGTATGCAAGCAGCCCACGAGCATAACAGTCGCTCAGCTCGTTCAGCTCGCGGTAAGTGCAACTCGCGTAGGCGTTCTTTTTGAAAGCGCCACTCGTGGGGTAGTGAATGGCAGTGACGCCGGGTTGACGCTCAGCCTGCCAGCTTAGTGCGCTAGCGACGTTTATAAATTCATCCGTGTTCCAGGTTTTATCCACTGGCATGTCCATTTGTTGATTCATCCCTGATTCCGATAAAGTGACTGATCGCTTTGATCAGCTCGGGTCCGCCGTCTTCAAGTATGTAATGGCCGCAGTCCGGGAAGCGGTGAAGTTCAGCGTCCGGAAAGTATTTCAGCCACTGGTTGAGAAAGGGTGCGTCGAACACGAAATCCCTTTCTCCCCATGCGATCATGCATGGTTTGTTCGCCAGTAAGTGTAATCGTTCCGCTGTATTTATCAAAATATCGTAACCGGGGTCCGATTCACTCAGTGGAATATCCTGTACAAAACGCCAGGTGGCGATTCGATTCTCAGGCGAATCGTAGGGCAATGTGTATGCCTGCCGGATTTCTTTTGTCACCGGCTTCTTGAATGCCACTCGCGCAGCGATTCCGGAAAAGGCATTAAAGCGTTTGACCAGGAAAGCCCCAAATGCTGTATCCCTCACCAGGCTCAGGGCGGGCGGCATCTTTTTATCTTCGGGTATCGGAAACGCGGCGGTGTTAAGAACCACCATTTTTTCCACCTGCTCCGGGTGAGCGGTAGCCCAGGCGAATCCGATCATTCCGCCCCAGTCGTGAGCGACCAGGCTTAGCGGTTGCTTAAGGTCGAGGTGGCTGAGCAGTGCGGTAAGGTCTGCAACCCGGCTTTTCAAACGATAGTCATAGTCGCTCTCGCCTGGCTTGTCGGACAGCCCGCAGCCCATGTGGTCCGGTACGATGCAGCGGAACTGACCGCGCAAAGCAAGCACCAGGTTGCGGTAATAAAACGACCAGGTTGGATTGCCATGCAGCATCAATACCGGGGGGGCGTCGCGCGGACCCTCGTCGAGATAGTGCAAACGTTGTCCATCCAGCTCCAGGTAGTGGCTGGCGAACGGGTAGAGATGTTCGGGAGGTCTGGCCAAAGCTACCAGACGACCTCGGCCATCTGGCAATTCAGGCCGGAGCCAATGCCGAGAAGGGCAACGCGGTCACCGCGCTGGATTCGGCCCAACTCGGCCGCCTTGGCCAGTACGATCGGTACTGACGCAGGCCCGATGTTGCCCATTTCAGGGTAAATCGCATGCACTTTGTCCGGGTCAAGACCAAGCAGATTAACCAGCGAGTCAGTATGTACCTTGCTGACCTGGTGGATCACGAACTGATCCAGTTCGCTGGCGATCCAGCCCAGCGTGATGCGTGCTGCGCCGAAGGTCTTCGCAGCGAGTTTCAGGCCTTCACTCAGCAGAATTCGGGTATCCGTCATCATCTGGTCCATCTGGCCGCGACACAGGTGATTGAATTCGGTTGCGGCACGGGAGACGCTGCCCAGGTACTGGTGGCCCTCAGGCGCCAATTCCTTGCGGGCCAGGATCATGGCAGCGGCACCAGAGCCCAATGTGAGTGATGCGAACTCTGACCGGAATTGATCTGCCGTGATGTCGGGCTCCAGCATGCGCTCTATCGTGGCTTCGGTAATCGGCCGGCTGGATTCACCGTCGACCACCAGCGCGTATTCAATTTCAGCCCGCTCAATCATTCGGGCTGCAATGTCCATACCGTTCATGAATGCCAGGCAGGCGTTACCCACGTCGAAATTCAGGCAGTTTTCACTCAGGCCGAGTTTGCCGTGCACGATGCAGGCCGTTGACGGCTCAAGATAGTCACGGCAAACCGATGTATTGATGATGACGCCAATTTTCTGGCGGTCGATGCCGGATTCATCCAGTGCTTTTTCTGCTGCCAGTGCCGCCGCGTCAGAAGGTGAGGTGCCTCTTTCCCAAAACCGGCGGGCGCCGATTCCAGATACGTCCTCAAGCAAATCATCGCGCACGCCCAGCCGATCCAGTGTGGGCTTCAGTTTTTGTTCAATTTCTTTGGAGGTTACGCGGATTGGAGGTTCTACCGCAGCGAGAGATTGAATGACAACATGCTTGAATTTCATCAGGTCAGCCGGGAAAGATTATGAAGCGGCAATTATAAACCAAACGGGTGCTCACCAAGGTGTCGATTTAAACACGTCAGGTCATGCGCTAGACTGGCTGGATAATGATTGAAGGAAACCACAACGGGATAGTCGCAGAGGCGCAGGACTTTCTGGATCGTACCATTCCGCTGGCTGACCTGGAGCGGCCGCACACCGGAGAGGTTCACGTCTGGTTTCTTGATCTGGCAGAACTGGCCGGCGCACTGCGCGATGCCCTTGATGGACATCAGTCTGCACCTGCTGATTTTTCGGCCGGGCAGTTGTTGTTCGCCCGCCGCTTTTACCTGAGGCTGCTGCTGGGAGCCTACCTGGGACTGCCGGGCAAGGCGGTTAAAATCAGCCGGAAGAATCGCGGAAAACCAGTGCTGGACCAGGCGGTTCATGATGTGAAACTGCATTTCAGTATGGCCAAAAGCGAAAATAAGCTGCTGGTGGGGTTCTCCACGTCCACTCACCTGGGTGTTGACCTGGAACCGGCGTCCCGCCGCGCCCGTAATGCCATGGGGGTCGCGCGGCGTTACTTCAGTCCTGACGAAGCCGGGGCCCTGGCAGCTCTGCCACCGGCCGGTCTGGATGCGGCGTTCCTGAAGGTTTGGGCCTGCAAGGAGGCCGTTGTAAAGGCGTCGGGTTACGGTATTGCCAACCAGTTTGGCCGCTTCACAGTTGAAACTGACGTTTCCCGTCCCGCAGCCGTTCTGGACTTTGAAGGCAGGGGGCCGGACGGCTGGTCGTTGGCGCTGGTGAGGCCCGGCGGTGGTTTTCTGGGCGCAGTGGCCGTTCGGCAGGACATCTCTAAGTTGAAAGCCTTCAGACTGCTACCGGTTTCGCATCCGTCCGCTTGAACGTGACCAGAAACCTGCTATTTTTTCTCCTTGCAGTGCTGCTGTTGCCAGCCTGCTCCCTGTCTCAAAAGAAAGTCATTGAAGTTGATGCCCGGGTCGCCGCAAATCAGGAAAATGGACTCACCTGTTTCCCCAGGGATATAGATCGTTGCGCCACCGAATCTCCCGTTCTCGATCTGGGTAGGGTGGCGACGCGGGACGGTCAGCATTTCCTGACCCTACTTGAATACGGCGAAGACTCGCTGGCTTTGCGGATTCACATGATCCGGTCAGCGCAGCGCTACATCGACCTGCAAAATTTCATCCTGCGTGGCGATGATACCGGGTTGCTGATTCTGAATGAGTTACTGAACGCGGCGCGCCGGGGTGTGAAGGTCCGCCTGTTGCTCGACCAGATGTTTTCTTTCTCGGATGTCGAGTACCTGGTGCGCCTGGCCATGGCGCACAGCAATTTCGAGATTCGCTTCTACAACCCTACTTTTTATAAGGCCAAGACGGCCAACCATGACTGGATCAATGGTGCGGCCTGCTGCTTCAGGGGGGTGAACCAGCGAATGCACAACAAGTTGCTGGTAGCCGATGACCTGGTGGGCATTCTCGGTGGCCGCAATATTGCCGATCGGTATTTTGACTACGACACCAACTACGACTTCAAGGATCGGGATGTGGCAGTGTTTGGTCAAACGGCGCGTGAAATGCGGGAGTCCTTCGATTGGTTCTGGAGCGGTCCAAAAACGATCCCCGTCCAGCATCTGCGTGATGTGGCAGCGGTACTTCTTAATGGTGGAGATGTTGAACTCCCGCCTTTCCAGGTGGCACCCCGGCTTGAACCCATGCTGGCGCAAATAGATGACCCGGAGCGTTTCAAGCAACTATTTGTTGAGCCGGCGCACCGGGTGGAGCGTCTCAGGTATTTTTCCGACCTGCCACGCAAGCACGCGTCTTCGGCTGGCGAAGTACCCAGCGAGACGAGTGGGCAACTCTACGAGCTACTGCGCTCCGCCAGCAAGTCGATTGTCATCCAGTCGCCTTACATGGTGTTGTCCAAACGCATCCGTAAGCTGTTCGCCGACCTGCGCGAGCGTAACCCGGACATCGAGCTGGTGTTTTCCACCAATTCGCTGGCCTCGACCGACGCAGATACCGTGTATGCCAATACCCACCGTCACAAAAAGCGTTATGTTAAGGATCTCGGTTTTCATATGTACGAGTTCAAGCCATACCCGGTGGATGCGCCGGAGTTTTTTCCGCGCTGGCCCAAGCTGATCGAAGAAAAGAAGCGTGGTATCGAAAGCCAGGCAGTGGTTACCGGAGACAATTCAGTCATCCCGATGCCGGCGCCGCGGATTGGTCTGCATTCCAAGTCGATCGTAGTCGATAACAAGGTAGTTATGATCGGGTCGCACAACTTTGATCCCCGCTCGGAGGGATTCAATACTGAGAACGGGCTGATCGTTTGGGACGAGGTTTTCGCTCGCACTGTAGAACAGCTAATCAGGCAGGACATCGAGCCTCAGAATAGCTGGGTGGTGGCTGTGAAACCGAAAGGGGAACAGAAGGAAACGGCTATTGAAGCGGTTCCTAAAACCTCGCCGGTATTCAAACCCTGGTCTTACAGCTCAAGCTCGGTTTATGAGCTGGCGCCCGGCAAGCAACCGGTGCCGCCCGGCTCACCCGATTTCTATCGTAATTATTACGCAGTTGGAAGTTTTCCGGAGGTAGTCAGGACGCGCCGCCAGGTGACGGTGATTTTTCTGGGGTCTTTCTTCTTTTTCCTCGAGCCCATTCTGTAAATGCATATCCTGATTCTCATCGCATTGACGTTCGTAGCCGTTCTTGGGCCGGGCCTGTGGGTCAAGCGGGTTATGGCCCGATACCACAACCCGCCGGATCGTTACGCAGTCAGCGGGGGCGAAGCTGCCCGCAAGTTGCTTGATTCTTTGGGGCTGGAGCAGGTGAAAACCGAGGTCACCGAGGCGGGTGACCATTATGATCCAACTGAAAAGGCGGTTCGCCTTTCGGCACAGAATTTCGATGGCAGGTCGCTAACGGCAATTACCATCGCGGCACACGAAGTGGGCCACGCGCTGCAGGATGCGGAGGGCTATGCGCCGCTCAAATGGCGATCCCGGCTGGTTCAGTGGGTGGGTCCTGTCGAGAAAATCGGTGCCGGGCTGATGATGGCGACGCCATTGATTCTTGGCGTCACCCGCCTGCCAATGGCAGGGGTATTAATGGTGACAGGCGGGTTGATGACACTGGGAACGGCAGTGGTGATTCACATGTTGACCCTGCCGACTGAGTTCGATGCCAGTTTTGGCCGTGCGATGCCGCTGTTGAAGAAACAGGAAGTGCTACACCCGTCTGATGAGCGACATGCACGGCGCTTGCTGAAAGCTGCCGCGATGACTTACGTCTCGGCATCATTGATGAGCCTGCTGAATATTGCACGCTGGTGGGCCATTCTCAGGCGCTGACTGCCTTACCGCGCCAGATCGCAACAGCCAGCCATAGAGCAATGATGACGCTGTCTATGATGGCGATCTCAACCGCTACCCGCGAACTCATCACAGCCAGTACCGGCAGTGCGATACCTGTGAGCAGGCTGAGGCCGTTATCGGGTGATTCTGAATCGATGGCCAGGCCGAGGAATACGAAACCGGAAGCCCATAATGTGGCTTGCAGGTAAACGACCAGGTCCGGCATGGTTACCAGCCAGGTGGCCAGTACTACAATGGCCAGTGCCGGGACGGTAGCCATAAAGGCTTTTGCCGCCAGGCGCAAACCGTGATTGACGCCATTAGCTATGGCCACCGGATTCGCCTTTTGATGGCTTGAAAAGGTCGCTCTCTTGATTGCGTGTGTTTTCATTTTTTCTCTCCTAAATACTTACTAATAAGTAAGTGAATAAAGTAAATTTTTTTAGTCGTTAATTCCGAGGTCGATCCGTATCTGTTGAAAAATCTTCTCGAGATAGTCCAGGCCGTGAATGCGAGCCATTTGCCGCGCGCCCTGGATCATTGCCAGGATGGATACAGCTTTGGACATGGGTTCACCGCCAAAATGAAACTCTCCCTGTTCCCGGCCAGTCACCATCACCTTGCTCAACCACTCAACCGAGTCGTGCATAAAGCTGTTGTTGGCATCCTTGATCTCATCGCTGAGATCATCGTAGTCAATGGTCAGCGCGCCAACCATGCATATAGGCCGCCCGCAATTACACTGGTTCATGGTAAATGCAAACAACCCCTCCAGCTGAACCCGTGCGGGGCCGCCGTAGGCCATGAATTCTGCTGTAGAGCGGCGTAACAGCTGGTGATTCTCATCGATCAGCGCTTTGATCAGGTCCATCTTGTTGGGAAAGTGATAGTGAATAGCCGCATTTTTCACGCCAAGAGGCTCCGAAATATCGCGGTAACTGAATCCATTAAGCCCGCGTTGCAACATCAGCTGAAACGCCTTATCGATGATCTGGTCCCTGGTGTTTGTGGCTTGATTCATGTCTGTCCTTTAACTTACTTGCAGGTAAGTATAATCCCGGCTGTCGATATTTGCAAGCCGAAGAATTAAGCTGGGGTAAATATATAGGAGGTTCCCCTGATGCGTCGAATCCTGGTTCCGGCAACCCTGTTGCTGTCACTGACCCTGCTGGGTGGTTGCCAAGACAAGAAACCGCAACCCGGTGTTGATATGAATGCCCTGCGCCTGGCGGTTCAGAAAAAGACGGAACAGCTTTACCTGATTCATCTGAAGCTGGACACAGCATCTTCTGACATCACCAAAGCAGAGCTCAAAGCACAAAGCGGTGATTGTTCCGCTGCAGAATACCTGGCGGCGGAAGCCTACCGGAACATTGAAAAGGCTGACCAGTTGGTGCTGGAGCTTGGGCGTGAACTACAGGAACTGTTTAACCTGGATATCGAGGGTGCAGGCATCAACTAATCCGCACATTCAGCGGCTGCTATTGGCGCGGACCATCAGCCAGGCACCCATCACCATCGAAAGCAGGCCCAGTGTTGACGCCTTGAACACGAACCAGGGGCCTGCTTCGAATCCCAGCAAAATGGCGCCGCTGAAAAACAGGGAGGCGCCGCTGATGGCCTTAAGGATACGGCGGTTTGAATCCCGCTGTTCGGCATGGTGGCGTTCCATCTCGCCTGTATCCAGCCGGGTTACCAGTTTTCCTTCGGTGGCGAGCTTCAGGTAGTCATACACCAGTCCCGGCATGTCCGGCGCCCGGCTGAGCCAGCC
>CAYUBS010000073.1:0-14770 GCA_964443145.1 uncultured Wenzhouxiangellaceae bacterium
AGTGACGGAGGATAACGAGTGAGCAGTTTCACGGTACTGGCGATCGTTGCGACGGTAGCAGGAGTTGCGATGGCCATCCAGGCCCAGCTGATGGGCCACCTGGATAAATCCGTCGGGACTATCGAAAGTGTATTCCTCACGTACGGTACCGGCGCCGTAGTCATTGGCCTGATCATGCTGGCCATGCGCGGCGGCAATCTGAGTCAGTGGCACATTCCTCCCTGGTATGCTCACTCGGCAGGACTGCTCGGACTGGTGATCGTGGGTTGCATTGGCTATGCCACGCCCAGGCTGGGCCTTGCCGTAACATTGACTATCGCGGTTGCTGCACAGTTTACGATTGCTGCTATCGTCCACCATTTCGGACTGTTGGGTGCTGATCAACAGCCAATGGATTTGTCCAGGTTGGGTGGTATGGCCGCCATCTTGATTGGGGTCTGGCTGATGATCCGACAGTGATGAGACTAAGCCGGTTGTTTTAATATTTGGGGCCAAAGTAAAAGCTCGGAACGAGGCGTGCATAAGAGGTTCGTGCAGAAATTTCCAGAGAAAACCGTGTAGTCTGTAAGCCGGTACAAAACTGCAGGAGGCCATGACTTGATGGTTGCCGTGTCTGGCAGATTCAATTTTTGGAGGACGATAGCCCTGGCTTCACTGGCCACCCTGGCCGTCGCTTTCAGCGGAATGACAGAGCGCGCCGATCGCTGGTGGTTCGATGGTCTGCAAAGGGTCGGTGCCAGCCATACTTCCCTGCCGGATGGTACCGCCCTGGTCCTGATTGATGAGCATGCCCTGAAGAGCATGAGTGAAGGGCCGCTGGTGATGCGCTGGCCATGGCCGCGGGCGGCCTTTGCTGCCTTGCTCACCGGCCTCCATTCGGCCGGAGCCGAACACATCATTGTTGACCTGATATTTTTTGAAAATTCGGCCGCAGCGGAGCAGGACCTTTTACTGGGGGCCGTGGCGGCCGGCATTGGCGGTGTCAGCCTTGCAACTGTGCCTGGGCGCTTGCCTGCCGTTTGGCCGGAAGAATTTCGCCGTGCCTACCCCGAGCTTTTCGGATTCAGGCCCAAATGGGGCTTTGTAAATTCATTGCCCGATGACGATTCGGTCATTCGCCGCTATCTTGTCGCGGGATCGTTGGCGGCAACCCTGCAGGAAGACGGCGCAAGCCTTGCTGAGACATCAGCCCCCCCCAGGCTGATTCGCTGGCGAGGAAACCTGGAGCAGCTTCGGGCACGTGGCGTTCCACTGTTGTCGGCTGCACCTTTTGTTGCAGCCGGTTGGGAAATACTGGACCAGGCAACTCAGAGCAGTCCCGATTTCAGTCCCCATGGCCTGGTTAGTGCAATCGACGCGGCGGCACCCCTCACTGGGAGCGCGTTTGAACAGTTGCGCGGCAAAACAGTGTTTGTCGGTGCCAATGCGGCGGCAACTTTCGACACCATCGCAACGCCGCTGGGAGCACCCGAGCCAGGCGTTATCCTGCAGTGGAATGCATTTGCCAATCTGGACGCCGATGACTTCATTACATCACTGCCGGTGTGGACCACCTGGGTTGCCGCACTGGTGATTATTGTGCTGCTGACCTTGTCCGGGCGAGCGGGTATTCGTTTGCAAAAGCCAATCCTGGCAGCGGTGGCGTGCCTGGTGGTGGTGACATTAATCAGCAACCTCTTGTTTCTGGGCGGGTGGTGGTTCGCGCCAAGCCTGGCCATCGCGGCTACTGCGCTCAGTTTCATTGCAGTAACGGTAGAGAATTTGCGCGTTGAGCGGCTTCGAAAGCAGGAGATCCAGGGATGGTTTGGCGCTTACGTTTCTCCTGCGGTAGTGAATAAACTGGTTGAAGATCCGGGCGCCATTGAACTGGGTGGCGAATTTCGGGAGTTGACCATCCTTTTTTCAGACATCGCCGGTTTTACCACCATCAGCGAAGGGTTGCCGGCGGAAGAACTGGTGACTTTGATCAACCGCTTTCTCGACACCCAAACGGAGCACATTCTCGATCGTGGCGGCTACCTGGATAAATATATTGGTGACGCAATCATGGCCGTTTTTGGCAGCCCGGAACCGCTGGAGAATCACGCCGTTGAAGCCTGTCGCGCTGCGTTACGCTGCCGCGAGGCGCTGCATATTCTCAACGATGAAATTGAAAAGGAATACGGCATGCGCCTGGGTATGCGCACGGGAATCAATACCGGGGACGTGGTGGTTGGAAATGTCGGTTCCAGCCGAAAGAAGAACTACACCGTGCTGGGTGATGCCGTGAATCTGGCCTCCCGGCTGGAGGGTGCGAACAAGCAGACGGGAACCTGGATTTTGCTTGGCCCGGTCACCGCGGCGTATGCTATGGAGGAAATGGTCTTGCGTCCTGTCGCCCGTTTGCAGGTAAAAGGAAAGACCCATGCAGTGGATGTTTTCGAGTTGCTGGCTGAAAAAAATAACTGTGATGACAACACGCTTGAATTTGCAGAAACCTTCGCGCGAGGCTTTAAAGCATACTGTGATCGAAATTTTCCGGCCGCTATTGAATTGTTTGCCCACGCCACGGAATTTCGACCAGATGACATGCTCAGTGAACATTACCGGGTGCAGGCAGAAGACTTTGCCGCAAGCCCGCCCGAACCAGAATGGCAGGGAGTTTTGAAACTGGAGACAAAATGAAACCCGTCCGTAATCTTCAATTGTTGGCCACTTTCCTAATGGTCTGTTTGATCGCCCTTCCGGCCAACTCTGCGGAGTTCAAGAAAGGCAAGAAAGTCTGGTCCAAGCACCAGGAAACCCCGCTATTGTCCGAACCCAAGCCGCTCGCTGTTGTTGAGGCCAGGATCGGTTTTGCGGTGAAGCTCTCCATTCGCGAGGTGCAGGGTAGCTGGCTAAGGGTGAAATCGAAGGAAGGGAAGGGTTGGGTATTCCAGGGAAATGTAGCCAGCGACAAGCCATCTCTGGTGCCAGGGGCTGGCTGGACTACTATTGATGCCGCACAGACCGATACCGTTGCGGCCGCCCGTCCGCTAACACCCGCTGCCGAGGCGTACGCTGAACGTCATGGCTCAGCCACGGCGCAGACAGATCTGGACTGGCTGGATGCGCAAGCGGCGTTGGTCAACAGCGAATTACTGCTCGTTTACATGAGTTCGAGCCAGCTAGGGGAGTACCAGCAATGAGGAGATTTGGCTTGTTGGTATTGTTGCTCTCCCTGGTCACTGCTTTTCCCGCCCAGGCCGGCTTGACTGATCTCATCAATGCCGTCACCAAGGCCAAGGAAGCAGCTGACAGCACAGCCCGCGTGGCCAAGGGTGCTTCTGGCCTTTCACTGGAAGAGGAGGTGGCCATTGGTGATGCCGTGGCCGTGGTGATCGTCACACGCTATGGCGGCGTCTGGAAAGATGAAGAAGCCACCCTGCGGATAAACACGATCGGCCAGTTGTTGGCTCGTTATGCCAGCCGCCAGGACCTGACCTGGCGATTCGGCCTGCTCGATTCCGATGCCATCAATGCTTTTTCAGCGCCGGGCGGCCGCGTATTTATCACCCGGGGCCTGTACGAGTTGCCCTTGAATGATCATCAACTGGCGGGTGTGCTTGCTCACGAGATCATCCACATAGATAACCGGCATGCGGTGGATATCATTGCCCGTGGAGAATTGCTGGGTGGCGTTTCAGAATTGGTAGCAGACAACAACGCCAGTTACGCTCAATTTGATTCAGTCGTTGGCAACGCGGCAGAACGAATAGTCGAGAAGGGCTTTGATCCGGGCACAGAATACGAAGCTGATGAAGGAGGCCGCAGCCTTGCCCTGGTGACTGGCTATGCGCCTGGCGGGCTTCGCAGCGTATTGATTACGATTGACGGCCTTGGCGACCCGTCGACCGAAGTGTTCTCAACGCACCCGTCGACGGAAAAAAGGCTGAAACGCCTGCCCGACGACCCTCCACCCTCTGTTGCAGACCTGGCATTCCCGTGACTAGGCTGGATTACTGTTCTTTAAACAAAGAAGGCTTCTGGAAAATATCCCCCAACTGCATCAGCATTCGCTCCGGCGGTTGCAGGTCTTTCCGGTGTTCCATCAGGGTCACGCCCAGAGCCGGCTCGTCGGTAATGATCACATCAACACCGCGAGTAGCCATGCTGGACATTCCTACCGGATCGTTAACGGTCCATACCATCACTTTCTTGCCCTGTTGGTGTATCCGGCGAACCAGTTTGCGCGAGGTAAAGCGGGCATTGAGCGCCAGGAAATCCACATCAAGGGCAGCAAGGTTGCCGACAGATACAGAGGACAAAAGCCCCAGGGTCCAGTCAGGCCGGGCATTGCGCATTCTTTTAATGCCTTGCAGATCCAGGGACATGATCACGACCTCGTTAGCCATGTCATGAGCATCTACGGTTTGAGCAACCCGCTGCTCCAGTTGCTGTTGTGCACCGTAGTACTTTAGCTCGATATTGACCTTGATGCGGTTTTTGCACATGCGCAGCACTTCATCCAGCGTGGGTAGCCGCTCTCCACTGAATTCCTCGCCGAACCAGGAGCCAATATCAACCTGTTGAAGTTCGTCCAGGGTACTCCCGGCTACGGTCAAAGACACTCCGCCGATCTTCTTCAGATCGCGATCATGGATGACGACGACTTCACCATCCGCTGTTTCCTGCACATCGATTTCAACCCATTGAGCGCCGCTGTCAATGGCGGCCCTGATCGCCGCCATGGTGTTCTCCGGCGCTGAAGCTGAGGCGCCGCGATGCGCCATGATTTCTGTCCGGTCCTCAAATTCAATTTGCTTCATCAGCGCGTTGACCACCCAGAGCGATATCAACAGTCCGGCAAGCAGAGCCAGTGCGAGGAATCGCCGGCTCACATTAAAAGAGAATCTGCCCTTCCTGCGTCCAGCAGGCAGTTGTCGCAGCCGATCATCCAGCCCCACATCCGAGAATAGCTTCAGGATGATCAAGGCTAGAAGGGATGAACTGATGAAAGTGATTACAAAAGAAGCGATATAGCCGATTAAGGAAACCAGGCTCAGAACCAGCAACAAGGCTTTAAGTGATTCGACGGAAGCGTGAATTAGAAAGACACCAATGATCCCGACAATGCCCGATGCAGCGGCACCTGCCAGAGTCGAGGCGAGCAACCATCCGCCCAGCCACCTGGCGACGTTCATTCGCTGACCCGCGACGGCTTTCATGCTGCCAGTCAAAGCAGCGTATGGGGTGATGTCTGAAAGGAGCAAAAGAGGTAAACAGAAAACCCAGCTGATGAACAACCTGAGTAGCTGGTAAGCCCAACCCATGCAAATGACCGCTGCCAGGGCTAGTGCTACGTACCACTCCGTCGACTTGACCGCGAGGTAATAATTGATGTCATAGTCTGTTAATAACAACCAGTAGACTGCCAACACCAATAAAGCAAAAGGAATACCCCGCAGAATGACCTGGCCCAATACCAGCACGGCCAGCCTGAACAAGCGCGGTGCCCTCTGCGCGACAAGAACCAACGGAATTGAAGCTGTTTTCCCCAGCGAAGAATATTGAGCCGCCATAATCAGGGCAGCCGTTTCCAGAAAAACCAGGAGGGCGAACACGGCAAAGAAAACGACAGAGGCGGCGAGCCCCCAGGGACTGATGATGAAAAACAGAATATCTTCATCAGAAAGGGCTGCGTTGCCTGATAACGTGATCGCCAGATGCAGCAACAGGACTGCTGCCGGAGTCAGCAAAACGAACAGCAGGGCATTTATTGACAAGTGAATGACAAGAAATTGCCGCCAGTTGAATACGAGCTTTCTGAAAAGAAGGCGGATTTCAGCCCGGTCCAAAGTCATCTAGCCAGCCAATTCCGGTGAGTCATGCGTCCTGTGATGCCATTCTGTGAGGAGAAGAGAAAGTATAAACTACCTTCTTCGGAATTCCTGATAATCACACGAGTGGGCATTTTCTGGCATAGTTAGATGTATGGACCGCGGGGCAGATCAGAACCATCAACCTGACCCGGCCACACCAGAACCTGGGGTGAAATGGAACATTCGAAAAATACTGCTGGGCACTGCGCTGTCGCTGTTGATTCTGCTGGCGTGTTTCGCGCTCGGCCTTCTGCCGCTTAACCTGTTTTTCCTCAAAACCACGATCAATGAAGTTGTCCGGGAACATACCGGGGCGGAACTCATTATTGAAGGCCCGCTGAGACTGAAATTAGGATGGAGCCCACAGTTAACGGCCGGGCAAATGACACTCGGTTTCCCTGAGATGGCTCAACAGCCGTCCGTATTCATCAATGATGTATCGGTCCGGACCCGTCTGCGCAGCGTCCTGCACGGTGATATTGACCTTTCGAACGTCAAAGCCCGGGGAATCGCGATTGACCCCGGTTCAGCAGAACCTGGCATTATTCTGCCTGAGAAGCTGACCCTGGATGCCGCAGCACCACTCGATCAGGTGTTGAGTATTCAAATCAACGGGCAGCTTGGGGGAGATGCCTTGAGCGTTTCCCTGACCGGGGCCAGCCTGGATGACTTGCTGAACGCTTCATCAGAGTATCCATTTGAGGCAGAACTCAACGCAGTTGGGAGCGCTTTACAGGCCCAGGGAGTTCTCCTGCTGCCATGGAGCGCACCCGGGTTTGCTGGAAGCCTTACCGCCGATTCCAGTGACTTATCTGCGCTGTTGATGCAATTCGGCCAGGAGGTTGCAACGCTGGGGCAGTTATCAGCAAAGGCTGACATCCAGTTAAGTGAATCGGCAATTCAGATTGATAGCCTGGAAGGAGATCTCGATGGATTTGCTTTCGTATTCTCGGGGATGGCCCGGGACTGGTCGTCCCGCCTATGGTTCGAGCTGAACGCCCACCTTCCGTTGCTTGACCTGGCAGCACTTCCGGGCGTAAGCAAGGAGACCGCACCGGATGAAGCAGGCAACAAGCTCGAATTGCAGGTGATATTTGATCAGCTCTCAGGGTTTGACGGGCAGGCGGAAATCACTGTTGAGCAGGTGCAAAACGCACCTGTTCCAATGGAGGAACTGGCCATCACGGCGAGCTTGCGCGAGGGCCGCCTGGTCGTCGAAAATGCTGCAGGCAAAATTTCCGGCACCGAGTTCTCAGCGCAGGCTTCCCTGGACACTACAGAAGTCTGCGCCCAGCTGGACACTTCGATCCGCGTCGCCACATTTGATCTGGAGACGCTGGCCCCATACCTTGGCGAAGATGCTGATCTGGCGGGCAAGCTTGACGATGGCTGGATAAAAACCAGTAGTTGCGGTGCGTCTTTTGAGCACCATCTTCACAGCCTTCAAACGGCTATCACGGTGGCCGGTTTGGAGCTCACCGGGCTGGAGGATCATCCGCCACTGCTCTTCGGGAACATAGAAGCCGAGGTGAACTGGCAACAAGCTAACCGAATTTCGTTTGAATCAGAGCTGATGGAAGAACCGCTGGCTGTTGCGTTCAAATTCGGGTCCATTGAGCAATTGAAAGCGGATGCCTTATGGCCGGTTGAATTCAGCGCCAGGTCTAAGACCTATGGACTGGAGTTTTCCGGGCTGACTGCAATACAGGAGAGTGGTTTGATAGTGGATCTGTCGCTGAATGGTTACCTCGGAAATTCAGACGTCGGAGGAACATTGGCCTGGAGCGGGAAGGGCGGTGGCAAGCCTCTGGAGGTGAGTCTTCATGCAAACCTGCTGGACCTGGTGGAGATCGACAGTCTGCTGCCTGAAATAGAAGGTGAGGTGGAATCCAAACAAGACTGGACCGAGTTGCTGGATCAAAATGATCTGCTGGAAAACTGGCTGGATGCTCCCAACATTGACGTCAATTTGACCGTGAACCAACTCCATGGCACGCGGTTTGACTTCAGTAACGCGAGTCTCAGCGCCCGCCTTGAGGACAAAAAGCTGGAAAAGGGTCGCATGCGCCTGGTTTATGAAGGCATTCAGCTGGAAGGTGTTTTGAATTCGGATATGAGTAACCGGACCTGGCTTGTCGACTACCAGGGGACCCTGAAGAACCTGGATATTGGCCGCGTATTGAAGTCCCTGGATATTTCGGATGATGTCCACGCCCGGACCGAACGGGTGGACTTTCTGTTTGAATCTGAAGGCTCGACCTTCGGGGAACTGGCACGTAACATCCGGATTAATACGAGTTTGCAGGCATTCCAATGGGCCTTTACCGCCGGTCCCGAGAACCGTGAGTTCGAAATCAATTTGTCAGATCTGAGCCTGAAAGCCATTCCGGGATCAGGGGCTGTATGGGAAACCACGGGGTCCTTGAATGGCTCGCCTATCAATGCATGGCTGAAAACACCCAGCCTGCGAACCACGTTTGATAAAAACCAAACACTTCCTGCCAGGCTCGTAGTGGGAACGAATAGTGGACTGACGATGCTCGATGTCGTTATTCAACCGGAATCGGAAATTGACCTCAATTCCAGGATTCGTATTTCGGGTCGGCACGAAAATGCCGGAAATATCGACTTTGCCACCCTGCCCGTTCCGCTGGAGGATTTTTCCTTCAGCACGGATTTGACCATCAAAAAGAAAGAGTACCTGGCTTCAGATATCAAATTAAGTGTCGGTTCCAGCAATGCCACCGGTTTATTTAAAATTGAACCCTCCGGTCAGGGGTTTCACTTCACCCTGGAGGCCGATTCCCCGCTGCTCGAAACAGACGACCTGGTCCGCTGGACAGAAGAGTTCCGCGAAGTAAGTGAGATTATCTCTGCACCCGAATCAGTCAGCACAGACTCTGAGAGCATGAACGTTGGAGTGATCACGTTAGTTGATCAGTATTTCGATGAGTTTATCGGCGATAATTCCTGGAGCGTGCGGCTGAATATCAACGAGTTGAGGTCCGGGGGGAAACTGCTGGGCGAGACCGAAATCGGGTTGGAAATGGATAGTCAACACACCATCCTTGAGCCGGCTACTATCCGGCTGCCAGGGGGAAACGTCGTTGCCAGTTATCGCGCTCAACAGCTTACATCCGGTTGGGACTATGACTTCGAGGTTTATGTCGAGAGCCTTGAGTACGGTGGAGTATTACGCCTGTTCGATCCGGAGACCACGGTTGATGGCAAAATACATGTAAAAACCTCTCTTCACTCACGTGCCGAAGGCCCGGCCGATGCCCTGAACCACCTCGAAGGAACCGTTGACCTAGCCGTCTTTCCCGACGATATAGGGGCTCAATTCCTCGATTTGTGGGCAGCCAATGTGGTCTTCGCGATGTTGCCATTTGGAGATAACCAGACAAAGAAAATGAACTGCATGGTTGCCCGTTTCGACGTCGAGGAGGGTGTCATGACGTCGCGGGATACATTTCTTGATTCAACGGATATTATCGTCCGGGCCCGTGGTGAAATTGACCTGGCCAATCAGCAACTGGATCTGCTGGCAATACCGCAGGCAAAGGTAGAAAAATTCCTGAGCATATCAACTCCGATCGCAGTGACCGGACCTTTTGATGATTTTTCGGCGGGTGTTGCGACTGGTGGCTTCGTTATGACCGTGATGCGCTGGTATTACGGTCTGATTTACGTTCCCTGGAAGTGGCTCACGGGCGAGCGTTATCCAGCCGATGGCATCGCGACCTGCTTCCGCGCGATGGATTGGGACCTGCCTGAAGAGGCCAAATAGGGTTAGTCATTTGAGTGTTATGTCAGTTAAATCCGTGACGAAAATTCTTTTATTGATCGGCCTTGGCGTGCTGATCGGATATGGCTGGTTCCGCTTTGGCGCGGCATTTACCCCCGCCTTCATTGCCGGGCATGCCGAAGCCACTGAATCTGCGCAGAGCCTGCCGCGCCTGCCACCAAAATTCGATGGCACCATTGGACGAACTTACCGTGAGTCCAGGCCGCATTACCCGCCACCACCCGCCGCGCCGCCAGCCGCGCCCAATGTATTGCTGATACTGACCGATGACGTTGGCTTTGCCTCATCGTCGACTTTCGGTGGTTTGGTACCCACACCCGCGCTGGATGACCTGGCGGCCGGTGGGCTTATGTATAACCGCTTCCACACCACCGCGATGTGTTCACCGACACGAGCCGCCATGTTGACGGGTAGGAACGCGCACATGGCCGGTAACGGGATGATCACGAAACTCGCGACCGGCTACCCTGGATATTCCAGCAAAATTCCACGAAGCGCGGCAACCATCGGCCGGATCCTGACCGGAAACGGCTACAACACGGCATTTTTTGGTAAACACCACAACGTTCCGGACGAACATTCCAGTGCAGCAGGCCCCTTTCATCTGTGGCCAACCGGACTTGGTTTTGAATACTTTTATGGATTTGTCGGAGGTGACACCGACCAGTTCCACCCACGCATGTTCCGGGGTATCCAGCGGGTTGAGCGGGCTGAGAATGATCCGGATTTCATACTTGATCGTGAGCTTGCCGATGATGCGATCCGCTGGCTGAGGAACCAGCAGGCCGCCGCTCCTGATAAACCCTGGATGATCTGGTATGCCCCGGGTACCGCGCATGCGCCACACCAGGCTCCACGCGACTGGATTGAGAAATTCAGGGGCCGTTTTGACCAGGGTTGGGATGTGCTGCGTGAAGAGATTTTTGCCAGGCAGAAAGCGCAGGGAGTGATACCAAAGGATGCTGTGCTGACGCCACGACCGGCAGCGCTCGGTAGTTGGAATGCACTGAACTCGGAACAAAAACTGATCGCCGCGCGATTCATGGAGGTCTTTGCCGCCACGCTCGCTTTTCAGGATCAGCAAATTGGACGGGTCCTGGACGAGCTACGTGCCAGTGGGGATTTCGACAACACGTTGATCCTGTTTGTGCAGGGTGACAACGGCGGCAGTGCAGAAGGCGGCCTGCGCGGAAATTTTAATGAAATTGGACGCATGGCCAACCAGGTCAAGGAGCCGGATGATTGGATGCTGGCCATGCTGGATGTCATGGGTAGTTCTGATTCGTACCAGAATTATCCAGCCGCCTGGGCCTGGACCATGGACACACCCTTCCAGTGGACCAAGGCTGTGGGTTCTTACCTGGGAGGCATCCGCAACGGCCTGGTCGTGTCGTGGCCTGCAGGGTTCACCGCTACTGGAGAAGTTCGCGACCAGTTTCATCACGTGATTGATGTTTTGCCCACGGTTCTGGATGCCGCTGGAATCGAGCCCCCCGAAATTGTTGACGGCATCAGGCAGCAGCGGATCGATGGGACCAGCATGCGTAGTTCCTTTGATGAAGCGGATGCGCCCGGCCGGGAAACCCAGTATTTCGAGCTTTACGGCAATCGCGCCATTTATCATCAAGGCTGGCTGGCCAACACCAGGCCGGTGGTCGCACCCTGGAAGCAGGACTACCCGGGGGGTAATCCCCTGTCCGATTACCAGTGGGAGCTATACCACCTGGACCAGGACTTCAGCCAGGCCAATGATCTGGCGGGGGATTTTCCCGAGAAGCTGGAGGCGCTCAAGGCGTTGTGGTGGGAGCAAGCCGAAAACAACAACGTTCTGCCACTGGATGACCGCCGCGGCGCTGCCCGTGTCTGGGAGCGCGCTGCGATCAACTGGGGTGGATCAAGGCAAGCTGCATTCCGGGGCGGTCAGGTCTCGGTTGCCTGGGCTGCTGCGCCACCCTTATTCGCGAGGGATTTCTCAATCGTCGCTGAACTGACACCGGCCTCTGAAACGGCCAGTGGTGTCATTCTCGCAACGGGTAGTTGGTTTGGCGGATGGAGTTTCTACCTCGATGAAGGACGCCCCGTGGCCTACCATGCGTTTTCACTGCGGCCGGAAGACCGCTTTCGCGTGAAGGCCGAAACCGCGAGCGGAGTGGCACTGTCAAAAATTGAGTTTCGGTTCAAATACGATGGCGGTGGTATCGGCAAGGGCGGAACCCTGTCGATTCTCGGAGACGGTGTCCTGATCGCAGAAGGGCGCATTGAACGCACGATTTCAATTCCGGCCGGCCTTGGAGAAACCATGGACACCGGCAGGGATACCGGCGTACCGGTAGCCCGGGATGCACCCGGGCAGACGCCATTTGAAGGTGAAATTCACGAAGTCAGGGTTGATGTCGGAAGGCCCGATCTCCTGCCATTCTGAATGAGGCGGTCAGTCGTCGCTCAGGCCCATAGTCCATTACGAAACGGAATCGCCAAGTGCGGCAAAATAGATTTGTTACACTGATCTTCAAGTCTTAGCCAAACGAACTCATGAATAAAATGAAACCCATCATGGTCGCGCTAACTGTCCTGGCGGGCAGTCTCGGTTTGCCAGGCTGCTCCCTGTTTCAAAAAATGGACGTACCTTCACCGGAGGTTCCTCAACAAGGCGAGTGGACCAAACCGGAAATTTCCATTGATCGTGAGACCGGCATTGCATCGATGGAAATCAGCGTGCTCACCTACAATATCGTCGCACTGCCGTGGCCAATTGCACGCGGTAAGACTTCGCGCCTGACTGACGAGAAGGGTGAGCGAATTCCCATCGCCAGTAATCGGAAAAAGGGTGTGATTGCGATTGCAAAAGCCCTTGCAGATCTGCGTACCCAGGGCGAGCAACCTGATGTCGTCCTGATTCAGGAGGCATTTCTGCCGATGGTGTCAGAAATCGCCGAAATTGCGGGATATCCCAATTGGGTCGCCGGCCCCGGCCCGGATGATACAAGTCCAAGGTATTCAGAGCGTGCCAGCGAGTCGTTTATTAAGGACAGGAGCTTCTGGAAAGGTGAGAAGTCAGGTAAGCGCCAGTCCAGCGGCTTACTGGTGATCAGTGACTTCCAGATTGTGAAGCATGCAAATTTTGCATTCTATGAGTGGGAGTGTGCCGGATACGACTGCCTGGCCAACAAGGGAGTCATCCTGGCTCGTTTACAGATCGCGGGCCTGCCTGACCCGCTGGAGGTAGTTACAGCGCATTACAATGCCAAGGGGGCATCCGGCGTTCCCATTGAGCGTGCGCACGAGGCGCATAGGCTGCAGGTTGATGCTGCTATTGAGTTCCTGAGCGATGCCAGCAACTCCGATTATCCGGGAATTTGGGCTGGCGATATGAACATGCGCCGCTCGGAAGATCGCCTCAGGTATTTCGTCGACCAGACAGAAGGTCGCCTGAACGAAGTGAGCTCCTACTGCATTGCAAATCCGGCCAATTGCAAGATGCACATCAACGATAACAGCGACACTCCTTGGTTCGAGACGCAGGATTTGCAGGGATGGGCGGACGGCATTCGGGTTTCGGTGGAACCCATTCATATGGAAGAAATGTTCGATAAACCCGTCGATGGCAAAATGCTGTCAGACCACAGTGGTTTCCTGGTGGTTTACCGCTTGAGTTGGCCGGTTCAGGAATCGGGTTCGTGATCAATGTTCACAGCGCCCCAGGGCAGTTGCAGTGTTTCACCTGCTGGCGGTGGACTGACACGCTCAGTCGCGCAGCCGGATAACAGGATCAGCAGCTCACTGGAGAATGCTTTTATAGTGGCGAACGTCTAAAATGGCGAACTTGGAGTTTTCTCAGCCAGCCGGTGTGCTGGTTTGTTTATTTTGGAGAGTTTTTTGTGAAGTCATTCCTGTTTTTTTCAGCGACCTTCCTGGTGTTGGTCTTTTCAACCGTCGATAGTCAGGCATCTGATCGCGAGACAGAACTTGAAGAAAAGGTTCGCATGCTGGAGCAACAGCTTGAGGGCGCCAACAAGACCATTGGCGAGTTGCAGTCACAGTTGAAAATGGCAGGGGAACCCCAGCAGCAGGGCACGTCTGCCAGCGGTGTCGACAGTATCATTGTCACCGGAGAGGTGGCGCCGCTTTACTTCGGCCCAGGTGAGGACGCACTGCTGCAAAAACGTGAAGAAAACGCGGTGACACCCGCATCCATCACCAGTCTCGGGCCGACCGAGTTGGCCCTGGGCGGAGTTGAAGATGTATCCCGCCTGGAATTCCTGGCGCCTGGCTTGCGCTACGGTCAAACCGGTCATGATGTAAGGCTGGGCATGCGCGGCGCACGCAGCAACAGCATCGGGCCCGAGTCCACCAACGTGGTCGGCATGTTCGAGGATGGCGTGTACATAGCGACCAGCACCGAGGGGCTCAATACTTTCGTGGACGTGGAGCGGGTAGATGTGTTGCGCGGCCCGCAGATCACCACCTTTGGCCAGCACGCTTACGCCGGCGCCATCAGTATCGTTTCCAACAAGCCGACGTTTGATGAAATCAACGGCTATGCTGAAATGGAAAATGGCCTGCCGGATAAAACTCGCTGGAGGCTGGCGCTCAACCTGCCTGCCAGCGATACGCTGGCATTCCGGGTTGCCGGTGTCTCCGAGAGCCGTTCCGGCTGGATCAACAACTATTACCTCGAGTCGGATTCAGACGATCTGAATGACCGCAAGGTTCAGACCATCCGCGTCAGCATGCTGTGGCAGCCCAGCGACCGCTTCAGCATTCTGTATTGGAGCCGATACCAGGATGAGAACGGCACCGGGTCCGCACCATGGGGTTACCAGCAAACGGGTGCTTATGTAGATGGTGAGCTGAAGCCGGGCAACCAGTTCATACCGGATGGCGTCAGGCAGGATGACGGTCCCTGGGACGTATACCGCAATTTCATTTCTTCTGCGGCGTATGAAAACTGGGTCAACACGCTGGATACAAATTGGGACATGGGTTTTGCCAACCTGCAGTGGCTGGCCAACCATACTGCATTCCATGGCGATCAGATCTACGACAATGATTACAGCGAAGCGGGCTTGCCCCGGGCCAGCGCGTTCTCCGGCTGGGACACCAGTCAGCGAGGCTGGTCGAA